>JBGTCC010000133.1:0-3245 GCA_041749055.1 Thermodesulfobacteriota bacterium
TCGATCTCAAACCGGGCACGCGCATCGCCTCGAACACCTTCGACATGGGCGAATGGAAAGCCGACGAGACCGCCAGTTTGCCCGGCTGCAACTCCTGGTGTACCGCGCATCTGTGGATCGTGCCGGCGAAAGTGGCGGGAACCTGGACGCTAGGCCAGGGCGAGTTGACGCTGAAACAGACCTATCAGAACATTACCGGCACGCTCAAGTCTGCCGGCGTTGAAACCCCAGTGAATGGGAAGTTGAACGGCGAGCAGATTTCTTTCACCGCCGGCACGACCGAATATAACGGCCGGGTCGCCGGCAACGCCATCGAAGGCATGGTCAAAAACGGCGCCAAGTGGACGGCGACGCGACGCTAATCACTTCGCCTACGACTATCGTCGGATACAATCGCGCTCTCAGGAAGGCCCGAGTCATCCCGGCTCGGGCCTCGCTATTTTCGCGCCGAATTAATTGATCGGCCTCTCCACTATTGTAATTTCGCCTGCTATATTTCCCCGCTAAGGAGGATCGAAATGGATCTTAAGAAATTAACCGCTAGTATACTTGTCAGCGCCGCGCTGGTCATCAACGTCGCCGGCAACGTCAGTTTCGCCCAACCGGCGAAGGACTATCAGCCTGAGGTCGGCCAGGCCGGCAAGGATGTCGTCTGGGTGCCAACGCCACAGGCGCTGGTCGACAAGATGTTGGAAATGGCCAAGGTCACGCCCAAAGACTACGTCATCGATCTCGGCTCCGGTGACGGCCGCACGGTCATCACAGCGGCAAAGAGGGGCTCTAAAGCCCATGGCATCGAATACAATCCCGACATGGTCGACATTTCAAAAAAAGCCGCGGCCAAAGAAGGCGTGAGCGACAAAGCCACCTTCGCCAAAGCGGACTTATTCGAGAGCGACTTTTCCCAGGCGCAAGTCATCACGATGTTCTTGCTGCCGAGCATCAATGTCAAGCTGCGGCCGAAAATCCTCGACTTGAAGCCCGGCACGCGTATCGTATCGAACTCTTTCGATATGGAAGATTGGAAGCCGGATCAGACCGAACGGGTCGAAGGCTGCACTAACTGGTGCACCGCCCATCTCTGGATCGTCCCCGCCAAAGTCCAGGGCAGCTGGAAAACCGCCGCGGGCGAGATCACCCTTAAACAAACATTTCAGATGGTCACCGGGACCATCAAGAACGGCAATGTCAGCACGCTGATCAACGGCAAGGTGAACGGTGAAGAAATCAGCTTCAGCGGCGGCGGCGTCCAATACACCGGACATGTGCAGGGTAACAGCATGGAAGTCAATGGCGGCGGTGCCAAGCTAACCGCGACGCGCTCAGCTAAGTAATCAAGCTACAGCCGTCATCAGAAAAAGACGCGCACTCCCCAAGGGTGCGCGTCTTTTTCTTACGGACAAAGTCCATGTCAGCTTGAGTTGGCCCGGCTAAATAACCCGCGGCGTCACCGCGCCGGCAGCGGTCCGGGGCCGACGAGTTTCTTGAATAGCTCGATCACCTCACGATCGCGCGGAATTTCTTTTATCGCCTTTTCATGGTTTTCCGGCAGCAGCGGCGTTGCCTCGTCGCCGCTCATCTTTTTATATTCACGCGGGAAATCGGCATCCTGAAACGTCTTGCGGAAGGCGGCCTGGATGATTTCGACGCGATCCTTCGGGGTTCCCGGCGGCAGCACGAACGGCGTGCCGGCGATTCTAAAAGCGCGCGCCATATTAGCCAGCTTGCGATCTAAGTCCGACTTGGCAAAGCTCTCGATCTCCCGCAACTGGGCGAATTGCGGATGCTTGTTGCCTTTGGGAACTTCGAGGATCGCATGGAAATCCACCGGCGAACTTTTTTCGAGCCACTCCTTGTTACGCTGAGCAATTGAGTCGGCGCCGGTCGTGCGCGCGTCGATCTCGCCGCGAATAAGCGCGGGATCGAGCTCGGCGCCGCTATAGGCGGCAACGAACCTTGGTTCCTTTAGACCCAACAGGTAAGCGAAGAGCCGGCCTTCGTTATAAGTGACGAAACCAACCGACTGAGCGCCGATGCGGACCCCTGATGCCGCCTGCAATTTCTCGACGCTATTAAACCCGGCCTGTTGTCTGCTGAGAAAGACGGCGTGATAGGCGCTGTAGGGCGAACCAAGATAGGAAAACTTATCGATATCGTATTGCACTCCAGCCTCGCCGAGTATAGCGGAAGAGATCATGCCGATACTCGGATTGCCGATGGTGAGCCCGTCAGGCTTCGCGGTTCGGTAGAGATGATTGGCGGCCATTCGCCCGCCCGCGCCGGGCATGTATTCCATGATAACGGTGGGATTGCCGGGAAGATATTTTTGCAGAAACGGCACTAAGGCCTTGGTTCGCAAATCTCCCGAGCCGCCGGGATCGCGCCCCTGGATGATGGTGACGGTCTTTCCTTGGAAGAACGGCGTTTGCGCATGGGTCGGTTCTGCGGCTGAGCACATTAAGGCGATCGCCGCAGCGTTGAACGCGAATAGCTGCACGAATCGCGACAAGTAAGGCCAATGCGTCATGGCTCCTCCAGTTTTAGCTTGTTACCTTTGAAATGTTACACAGTGAAAAACCTCGCCGATCAATTGTGAATCTATTTAAGCGCTTAACTCTTCTTCGCTCCCGGACCGGCGTAAATCTCCAGCTTATTGCCGTCGGGATCGAGGAAGTATGCCTGCGGTCCCCAAAACACGCCGGTGTTGCGGTCTTCGATATTGAACACTTCGACGCCATGCTGGCGTAGATGATCGATGGACGACTGGAACTCATCCGGCTTCACCTTGAACGCATGATGCACCGGCGTACTCTTGTTGGAGTCGTACTTGAGCGGTGCGTCGCCCTTGGCGAGGATCAAATAGTCGTCGCCGGTCTGAAGAAAGACCATGCGCGGCGACTGCTCGACCACTTTCAAGTTGAGCACGTCTTCATAAAATTTCCGGCTGCGATCCAAATCTGTCACTGCCAGACTGAAATGCAGCATGCCTTGAGTCTTTAACATTTACGCTTCCTCCCCTTGCTTGATGGCTGTCGCCTATGATCGGATCAGTTTTCTTAGTCTTCCACCACCTGCACCGCCGCCTCGACGCCGTTGCGGTTGAGGATCTCGACATACTCGCGCTGGATCGCCGGATCTTCGTCGGCCATCGGGATCATCGTCCAGGCCGGATTGCGGAATCGGTCATGGCTGTATTTGGGACTATCGCCGCGCATGGCGAAGTGGCGCATGTTGCCTGTGCCGGT
>JBGTCC010000134.1:0-2137 GCA_041749055.1 Thermodesulfobacteriota bacterium
AAATATCCGATCGAGCCAGTGCCTCGCTTGCGGATCGAGGCGGTCGTGATAGTCGGTAAGCAAAGCTTTGGCATAACCCTCCATGGCGCGCAACGGCGCGCGCATGTCGTGTGAAACGCTGTAAGAAAACGCTTCCAACTCGCCGATGGTCTCCTGTAGCTGAACCGTGCGCTCCAGCACATGACGCTCGAGCTCCGCTTGAAATGCCTTGCCCTGAGTGATGTCTATCGTCGTCCCGCTCAAACGGACCGCTTTACCGCCTTCAAACGCCACCCGGCCGCGCGCCTCGATCCAGCGCTCGACATGGTCTTCGATGCCGTTTACGCGAAACTCTGCATAGTATTGGCCGTCGCTCTTTGGCTCGAGGGCGCGCTTCAGGGTCGCTTTCAACTTTGCGCGATCGTCCGGATGGAGCCCCCGTCGGAAAATCTCGTAGCTGACAGGCGCTCCAGGCGAAAGGCCCCAGTGGCCGCGCACCCGATCGTCCCAGATCAGCTCGTTCGTAGGCGGCAGCCATTCGTGAACGCCGATATTTCCTGAGCTCAGCGCGAGTTGGAGCCGCAGCGCGATGCGCTCTTTTTCTGCAGACTGCTGTGCAAGCAAACGATGGGCGGTCACGAAAGCCTCGCGCACAGCTTCTACTTCGGCGATTCGGCTGGGAGGATTATCCTCGACCGCCGCTAGCGAACTTTTACCCGAAATTGCCTCTTGGGCAAGCACCGAGAGAGAACCGATCGACGCCGCGGTGCGTTTACTGAAAATCCAAGCGATAAGAAGACTTAGCGCCAATAAGCCGGTGCCGAAGAGAACCAAGTTAAACAGCGAGCTGCGGAGCGTCGCGTCGACGAACTCGGCTGGAATACCCAAGGCCACCGACCAGCCACTGAATGGCGAGCGGCTATACGGCGTGTAAACGTCCCTGTCTTCGACGGTGATGCCGCGGAACCAGCCCTCGGACGAGCGCTCCAGAGCAGCACGCAAGCTCGCCGATGCCAGCCCGCCGAGGTTGCGTTCCGGTTCTACGGTTCGGGTCACGAACCGCTGGTTGTAGTCGAGAACGACGCCAATCCAATTTTCAGGAAGCCTTTGCGGAGAGAGGAGTGCATCGATAGATCCTGCGCTGATCACCGCGGACAGCACATATTTAATCCTGCCGTCGCGCATGACGGGCACGCGTATGATAAAGTCGTAGGCGCGGGTGAGCGGGCCAAATAAGATGTCGCCGACCGCCGGTTTTAGCGTTTTCAACACTTGGTTAAAGCTGCGCTGTTCCACAACCGGCGCAAGTTGGGTGCCTAAAGGTCTCAGCAGATTGACGAGTGATTCGCCGGAAGGGACGGACACAATGACCGTCCGCCAGCCCGGTTGGCTCTTGACGACGCGAGCGGCTTCATCATACAAGCCGCGCAGATCGCCGCGATCGAATTGACGTGAAGTGGCGAGTGCTTCGAGGGTGGCGATTGAACTTTTAAGCTCGGCGTCGACGGCCGTTATCAGGGCTCTGGTGCGCTCGATCGCGCCGCGCTCGAAAACCGCCCGTTCGTTTCGCGCGGACAGAACGACCATGACGGCGGCAAAGACAAGTAGCGGGATGCATGCCGATACCACGAGAAGAATGAGACGAAAGCGCAAAGATCGTGGCCGCGCGGGCCTAAAGCTACGCGGTGGCATTGCGGTTTTTTCCGAAACCCACACTAACGAACTCCCAGTCTTCTACTGCCCCGCGCGAATGATTTTACGCCGCAAAAAGTATCTCCAGGAGAATCGCTCAAGGAACACCCTCGATGCGACCTCGCATCATCAATCGTTGTTAAATTGATTGTATTCGAGCCAATACCACTTGAACGCCTTGGCCAGCTCTTCCAGTTGTTCCGGCGTCGGCGGCTTGACCAGATAGGAGTTTGCGCCGAGCGCGTAAGACCGGCTTAAGTCGCTGGCTTCGTTCGAAGAGGTGAGCACGATCACGACGACCGACTCCAAGCTATTTTGCCGGCGGATCCAAGCCAGCACTTCGTGACCCGAAATGAACGGCAATTTAAGATCGAGAAAAACCACGGCCGGCAACGGATAGCTTTCGCGGTCGGCGAATTTTCCCGCGCCGCCGAGATAATCGACGGCTTCCTGGCCGTCCTCGACG
>JBGTCC010000135.1:0-2884 GCA_041749055.1 Thermodesulfobacteriota bacterium
ATGAATGCACCATGGTCTCGCAGATCTTATCGGCGCCGCTGACTTTGGTCCAGACATGTTTGAGTTTCATCAATTCGAGCAACAGTTGGAAGCCCGGTTGGTTTAATCCTTGCGCCGGCTTGGGCCGCGCGATGTGATCGATGATCACTGGAATCGGCGCATGACGAATACGTTGCTCCTGTGCGATGAGACTTTTCATGTCGATGTGCAGGTCCAAGGACCACCTGAGTTCGACAATATTTTCAATACAGCGGTCGAGCACGTCAAGTTTAACGTTGCCGCGCGGCCGGTCGAGTAGATTGAATCTGACGCCGCGAATGCCGCCGTCGTGTAAGCGTTTCAATTCGTCTTTCGGTGTCTGGTCATCGATGCGGCCGACGCCGCGGAATTTGTCGCGGGAATTTTTAATCGCGTCCAGCGTTGCGCTGTTGTCGAGGCCGTGCACGCTCGGCTGGACGACGACGGCGCGTTCGACGCCGATCGCCGCGAGCATTTTTTGATAATGCTCCAATGGCGCCGCGGGTGGTGTGTACTCATGGGTCGCGATGAACGGAAACACTTCGGGCGGCCCGAAGACATGAAAGTGCGTGTCGCAGGAGCTGGGCGGCGGTGTGAACTTGGGTTTGCGCGTGTTGGGATCGGGCGGATAACAGTAGGGCATGGCGAAATTCTCCAGGCCGACTTTTAACCTAGAGATGGGCTGATGTCTAACGAACGTTCCGGAGAAACTCAGTGCGCGCCTTGAGTTTTTCGTTGCCCGGAACTCGTCCGTCATTCCGCGTGCAAATGGGAATCCAGGCTCTGTCTTTGTGACGCCGAATTAACTGGGATTCCGCGTGCGGGGGAATGACGGGTTAAGCTTTTGGTGGCCATTCAAACTAAAAGGTATGCCGTCTTACCCAGGCGCGAATCACCTGGTTGGTTTCTTCCGCCGCTTGCCAGAAGAAGCCGTGGGATTGGCCTTTGAGTACTTTGAGCTCGGCGCCGGGAATTCTGTTCTTCAATGCTTCAGCCTGGAGCAGATGATTGCTGCGCGCTTTGTCGTCGGTGCCGATCAGCACCAGGGTCGGAACGCGGACGTCGCCTAAACGGTGCGTGGCTTCCCAGTTGTGACGGGCGTTGCTCAAATGAATGTATTCGGACAGATTGGCATGAGTCGCGCGCGCGAGTTTGAAGAATGCTTCGATGCCTTCCGGGTGGGTGTTGCGAAACTCCTTGGTGAAAAATACTTCGGACTCGCAGTATTCGTCGCGCAAGAAGTTCTCAAAACCTTTCTCGACCAAGCCGAGCACGAGCCAATGGGGCAAGCCGGGAATGCAGTCCGGGCCGGGGCGAGTGACCAGGCCCGAGCCGCTGGCGGCCATGATCAGGCTCTTTACCCGCCCGGGAAAATTCAGCGCCAGGGTCAGCGCGACCCGGCCTCCCATGGAGTGGCCGCAGGTGGGCTGAGGGAATTTCTAGATAGTCGAGCCGTGCCACCGCATCGTTGGCCATCTGTTCGATGGTATAGACTTGCTGGCTAACTCTAGTGCGCGGACAGCCGCGGGGATCGTGGAGAATCAGCTGCATCGCCGGCGCCGTGGGTTTCGTAGTAAAGCTCTGTGCCTGTGGGAAGACGGGCGATGGGCATCGATGTGTCCTCTAAGCGTGACTAAGTTTGCACAGGTCGATTGGTCCGATGCGGACAAACTTCCCGATTGAATTGACAGTCTTCTACCGCGAATGTGCGCGGATTTGAACTCCCGGGTACTGGCAATCCCAGGCGATAGGAGATTGCCGTGTGGCATTCCCCTAAAACAGCAACGCGGAAGACCGTTGCCGATCTTCCGCGTTGATTCCGAACTGTAGGCGAATAACTATTGCTTGATCGCCGCGGCGCGCCGTTGCAGGTAGGCGTTGCGCACTGCACCGTAGAGGTCAACTGTGGTTTCAGCCACCCGCTCGAAGCGGTCGAGATTGAGTGAACGTTCGTTGACGGTCTCGGTAAAAGTGCCTGCGAGGGAGCCCCACCACGGGATAAAGTAGGACGGTGGGAACATCGCGGCGTCGAAGGCATAACCGATGCCGTCACGTACGTTCAGCGGTGGCAGGAGCGGCAGAACTAGATAGGGACCCGGTCCCATGCCCCAGACCCCGAAGGTCTGGCCGGTGTCTTCGTCTTTCTGTTCGATGCCGAAGCCGTCCTTGGCAATATCGAAGAATCCAGCGATGCCGATCGTGCTATTTATGGTAAAGCGGGTAAGCTCAATTCCGGCGCCGGCGAGCTTCAATTGCAGGGTGTTATTGACCACTCTACGGACAACGTCGAGGTTGTCGAACATGTTGCGAAATCCGCGTTGTACCAGGTCAGGTAAGACAAAGTCCCAACCGGTGGCGATCGGCTTCAACAGAAAGCGATCTAGGATCTCCCGGTTGAAGTTGAACATCTTTTCGTTAAAGCCTTCCCAAGGGTCCCGATCAAAGTCGTCCCCAATGGCGGCCGCTGTCATGGTCGGTTGGGTGACCCTCTCTACGTCAATGGCGCCGGCGTCGGCAGCCAGGGCGACAATCACCTCGGGAGTGTCAGCGGATTCCGTCGCAGCGGCAATTTCTTCTGCCTGTGCGGTCCCGCCGGGGATAGCCAGCAGGCCAATCGAACTGGCGAGCGCGCCAGCCATCCACATTTTCAATAACCACCGGCAATATGATCTATACATCCCCTTCTCCTTCTCCAGATGGATTTCAAATATCTGAACTACAGCAAACGGTCAAGTTAAAACATACTGATTATCATATCGTGAATTGCGCTACCACCGCATGCAGCTCTAAGAGCCAAAATCATGCCACCGATCGGCTCTTTGTTCGAACGCCCCGATGAGCAAATAGAGGAAATTAGAGCCAAAGA
>JBGTCC010000136.1:0-1920 GCA_041749055.1 Thermodesulfobacteriota bacterium
GGTCGCCATCGTCGGCCTTGGCACCGGCGCGTTAGCCTGCCACGGCACCGCTGCGCAACACTTTATTTTCTACGAAATCGACCCGATGGTGGAAAAGATCGCGCGCGACCCGCGGCTGTTCAGTTATTTGCGCGACTGTGCGCCGAAGATCGATGTGGTCATCGGCGATGCGCGCCTGTCCTTGGTGAGCGCGCCGAGTCATCATTACGATGTTTTTGTTTTAGATGCTTTCAGCTCGGATGTGATTCCTACCCATCTATTGACTCGCCAGGCCTTTGAGCTTTATCTCCGCAAGACCGCGGCCAACGGCCTACTGCTGATCCACATTTCGAACCGCCACATGGATATCGCCCCGGTGCTCGACCGGTTAGCCAAGGAGTTGAGATTAACCGCGCTGGTTCAAGACGACGTCGAACTGACCCCTGAAGAAATAGCCGAGGGCAAGAGTCCGTCGCGCTGGGTTTTGTTGTCACGCGACGGTCGAGTGGCGGCAAGCTTTGCTTCCGAGGGGCGCTGGCAGCGCCTCGATGGACGGCTCGGCGGCGATCTGTGGACCGACGAGTTTTCCGATGTTTTAAAGGTGCTGCGCTGGCGCTAGCCCTGGCTATTTCTTGGCCACTAAGATATCGCGCAACTTGCTGACCAGACTTTGATCGACCTGGTAGAGCTTGCGCGCGAGAGTTTCGACTTCGGCGCCGTTGAGCGGATCGAGTTCTAAATTGCCTTTGACGATCTCGGCGATGAATTCTTTGTCTTTCATGGTCGCGTTGAAGGCATTGCGCAAAATCGTCAATCGGTCTTTGGGGGTGCCCGGCGGCAGCGCGTAGGCGCGCAGGATCGCCGACGGCGCATGGACGCCGGCTTCCAGCAGCGCTTTGGCTTCGGCGGTCTTGGCGTGATCGATGGCGTTGGGAACGTTGGGAATGTCATGAGCCTTCTTCGCGTTGACCTGGATGATCGGAATCACTTGCCCCGAATCGATGCCCTTTTTCCAGGTCGAGCGAATCGACGCCCAAGTCCAGCAGCCGCCGTCGACTTCGCCGGCCTCGGCGGCGATGCGAATGAACGAAGTCCCTTTGTAGCCTTCGATCAATTGCAGCGGCAGCTTCAGAGTCGCTTGCAGCATGCGCGGCACGTCGGAGTCGTTGGCACCGGGGGGGCTTCGCCGCCAAGCTTCACCGGCTTCTTGGCCGCGAACCATTGGTCGAGGCTGGTGACACCGCTAGCCTTGGTCAGCGCGCACACCGTTTCGTCCTGCACCGGCGCGCCGAGCCATTCGAAGCGTTTGCCATCGAATTCCACGCCCTGGTCGCCGAGGATCTGTTGCAACAACAGCGAGCCGATGAAGTTGCCGATGGTCAAGCCATCCGGCGCGCTGGCTTTGTAGAGATAATTGGCGGCGAGCCGGCTGCCGGCGCCGCCCATGTTGTCAACAATCATGGTTGGGCTCCCGGCAATATGCCTTGGCATGTGGCGCGCGATGGTGCGCGCGTACTGATCGAAGCCGCCGCCGGCGGCGAAACCGACGATCACCCGGATGGTCTTGCCGCGGTAGAAGTCGTCGGCAGAGGCGGCATTGACTCTTTGGGGCTGAACTATAGCGAGGAGTGCCAATAAAGCTACGGCGAATCTGTTCATGCGAATCTCCTTGTGGCTCAGAGTACAAACACGATAGAGCCTTTTACCGGGTTTGACATGATCGGTGCAAGACGCTTGCAGCCATTCGCCAGGCTGGGTGTGAAGGGCTCCCCATGATCCGGCCCATGCGGGTACGGCTATCAATCAATCATGTTCGAGTCAGCTTAGTCGGATCGAGCCGCCTTGGTATGGGCTGGCTTGAACGAAAATCGTTTCGCGCTAACGCATATTCCCGGTATGGCCGAGCGAGTATCTTCCCGGCTGCGGCCAGACGGTGAGGCC
>JBGTCC010000137.1:0-3982 GCA_041749055.1 Thermodesulfobacteriota bacterium
GCGAAGCCGGCGATCATGCGCAACAGGGTCGTCTTACCGCAGCCGCTGGGGCCCAGGAAGGTGAAGAAATCGCCCGCTGGGATCTGCAGATTGACATCGCGAACCACCCACTGTTCGCCATAGCGTTTGCCGATATTTGCCAGACTGACTTGAGCGGCCTTCATGGTTACACCCGAAAAGCGTTGCCGGCGCGCGCGCCAAAGACGCGGTGGGTGAGATAGGTGCCGAGAGAAACCAAGAGGATCGCGACCACGCCCAACGCCGCGCCGGCGCCGCGCCCCAGCGGACTCTGCATGTAGAGATAGATGCCGTAGGAGATCGGGCCCAATTCGATGCGCGGCACGAGCATGATGGTCGAGGCCAATTCGACGCAGGAAGTTACGAAAGCAATGAGTCCGCCGGCGACCAGGCCGCTGCTAATCATCGGCAAGGTAATCTTCACGAAGGTGCGGAAACGGTTGGCGCCCAAGTTTTGCGCCGACTCTTCGAGGGTAATATGGACTTGCTGGAGCGCGGCGTAGCAGGCGCGCACGGTGTAGGGCAGGCGGCGCATGGTATAAGCGACCACGAGTATCAGCCACGATGAAGTCAGCGGCGCGCCCAGACCGGGAAAATCCCAGCCATGAAACACGCGCAAATAACCGACCGCCAGAACTACCCCGGGGATCGCCAGCGGCATGGTCGCGATGGCGTCGAGAAAATTGCGGCCGGGCACGCCGGTGCGCAGTAATAGAAAGGCGATGGCGGCGCCGAGCACGATATCGAGCGAGGCTGCGAGCAGGGTGTAGATCAAGGTGTTGATGACGAAGTGCGGCACGCGAAACAAGATTTCTTCGTAATGGCCAAGAGTGTAGGTCGTGGGTAACAGCGAAAAGCTCCAGACTTTGGCAAACGAGAGCAAGACGATGCCGATGTGGGGTAGCAGGCTGATGCCCAGAATCACCGCGATGACGAGCCAAACCAGCGCGAGCTGCTTGCCTTGCAATCGACGTGAGATCGGCGCGGCGCGCTGCACCGTGGCGTATTCCGCCAGGCTCAAGTATTTGCGTGCCGCCAAGAGCGTCACCATCGAGAGCACCACCAAAACCACGCAGACGACATAACCGTCGACATCGTCCATGCCGATGGTGGTGATGCGCAGGTAAGCCTGGGGCGCCAGTAGGATTTTGTAGTTCAACATCAGCGGCGTGCCGAGGTCGTCGATGGCGCGGATGAACGTTAACAGCGAGCCGGCGATGAAGCCCGGCAGCATCAGCGGCAAAGTCACCCGGCGGAACAGGCGAAAGCCATGGCAGCCGAGATTCTGCGCCATCTCTTCGAGGGACGCGTCGATGTTCGACAGCGACACCACGGTGTTGAGCAGTATGAACGGAAAAAAGTGCAGCGTCTGCACCAGAACGACGCCGGTGAGCCCTTCCATGAACGGGATCGAGATATCGAACCAATCGCGCAGCAGCAGGTTAACCATGCCGCTGCGCCCTAAAATTAATTGCAGGGCCACCGCGCCAACGAAAGGCGGAATCACCAACGGCAGGGTCGCGGCGGTCTGCAACAGCAGCTTGCCGCGAAACTCATAGCGCGCCAGCACATAGGCCAGCGGCAAAGCCAGGAGCGCGCTAAAGACGACGACGAGAAAGCCGCTCGACAAAGTGTTCCACAGCGCTTCGCGAAACAGCGGCCGGCGAAAAAAGTTGCCGAAGTGAATCAGGGTCAAATCGCTCTGATCGTCGGTGACGGAAATCCACAGGACCCGCAATACCGGATAAAGAATGAACGCGGTAAGGATGGCCAGGAGGATCGCCATGATGCCGCCTTGCCACCAGTCGATGCGTCGGCGCGGCGGTGCAATAACTGCGGTTGTGGTTAACGCCATGGGTGGAAATCGACGGAGATGCTAGTCACCACGAAGTGAATCATGATCTTACGCACGCCCACAGAGCATGAAAATGGTTGGCATTTCCAGAACATGCTTCCCTCCTCGATTCGTCATTCCCGCGCACGCGGGAATCCAAGTTGTTCTGCGCCGAATTAGCCTGGATACCCGCTTTCGCGGGTATGACGGAGCCCCGAGGCTCTTCGTTGTGCATATCATCCCCTCACATGTATTTTCGAAGGAGGCACGAAGGATTCCAAGAATTTCAACTCCGAAACTTCGTGCTCTTCGTGCCTTCGTGGTGCGTGATTCTTTTCCAATTCATTGCCGTTCAGCCGCACCGCGGGGCGTATCATGATACGCCCCTACGGTCGGACTTTGCTATTTTTTGCGTTTATTGCGGCTATTTCACCGTGATCAGAGCTTTTTCCGCCAGCTCTTTGGCTTTGCCGTAGTTGCCGCGCGCGGCGTTTTCCCACTCGGTTTCGAGCTGCGATTTCAGCCCGGACTTGGATTTGAAGGCGCCGGTGACTTCCTTGTCGGCGGCGCGCTTGTCGTTGATCGGCACCTGGCCCGCGAGTTTGCGCGCGTCGGCGACCAACGATTTCCCTTGAGCGGTATTGACCGCTGTGCTTTTTGCCAGCGCTTCCTCCGCTCTGTAAATGCTCTTCCAGGCTTCGCGTAATTCGTTGTGGCGAAAGGTGATGATGTGGTCGTACAGCGAATTCACCACGTCGCGCCGGCTCGACGACAGCTCGTCGTTGAAATCCACCCCGCCAAGTTTTTTCTTGAATGGATTGGGATAGTCCTTGGGCGCCTTGGCGTAGAGATCCGGGATCACCGGCAGTCGGGCGATCTCCGGGGCGAACAACACGGTCTGTCCCGCTTCGCTGAGAAGATAATTGACGAAAGCGCGCGCCTCCTGCGGGTTGGGACCGCCTTTGACGATGCCGACGCTGGCCGGCACCACGGAGGTTAATGACGGATAGGCGAATTCCACCGGCTGGCCGCTGGCGATGGCCGATAGGCCAAAAAAATCAATGACCACGCCGACGCCGTATTGGCCGCTGATGACCGCCTCGGGGACACCGAAGCTGCGCTCGGTAATGCTGCCCATGTTGCCGCCGGCATTCAACAACAGCGCCCAGCCTTTGTCCCAGCCATAGGCTTGCAGGATGGTCTCGACAGTCAAATGCGTGGTGCCGCTGCGCGACGGCGCGCTGATGATCAGATGATTGTAGTAGCGCGCTTGGGTCAAGTCGGTCCACTCCTTGGGCGGCGGCAACTTGTGCGCTTTCATGTAATTTTTATTCCACATCAAACCGTAGCCGCTGATGGCGAAGCCGAAATATTTGCCGCCGGGATCGTGCACCGGAAAGTTGCCGATCTTGGCTGGGATCTTGGACATGATCTCCTTGGGCGGCGCGTATTTTTCCAACAGGCCATCGGTGTCGAGGGTCTGAAACGCGTCCGGCGCGCTGACCCAAAAGATATCCGCTTCGGGTTTCGCCTTGGTCTCGCGCAGATAAGTGACGCCGGCATTGGTTTGCTTGCTGTTGATGACCACCGTGGTGCCGGGATGTTTCGCTTCAAAAGTTTTCTTGTAGGTCTCGAACAGCTCCTTGGGGAACGAGGTGACGATGACGACGTCTCTGGCCGAGGCGATGTCAAGGACGAAACTGAAAAACGCAGTCGCTAAAATGAACAATCTTCGATGCATATGAACCTCCTAAGTTAAAAAAAAGCCCTGGTGGCGGTAAGTCAACACGAGGGCCGAATCGTGTCAAGTCTAAATGTTCGAATCCGGTTAAATCATCCGCTCAACGCATGGGAACGTTGCCGTCCGTCAAGGCTGCTCGGCGCTCAAACCAGCGACTTTTCAAGGACTCGAAGGGTTTCGGATATTTTCTCGCGCAAGGACGCCAAGGTCGCGTAGTTCGAACTTGTTGTCATTTCACCCAGAGGGAGAGATCATCTTAGATGCCTCGCATTCGCCAGACTGTGTGAAAACTCTTCGGAGCCCTTCGACCGGGCTCGGGGCGAACGGATAAGTGTTGAATCTGGCTACATGTGAGGTTCCGTTCATGCGGGTTCTCGAAGCATGAACGG
>JBGTCC010000138.1:0-3815 GCA_041749055.1 Thermodesulfobacteriota bacterium
CTGACGCACCACCGGCTCGATCTGCGCAAGCAGCCGCTCGAAATCGCCAACCTGATACACGAAGCCATCGAAGCCAGCCAACCCTACCTTGACGAAAAAAATCACCAACTAGAACTAGCCCTGCCTGGCGAGGATCTTTGGGTGGATGCCGACCGCGCCCGGCTCGAGCAAGTGTTTTCCAACCTGTTGATCAATGCCGCCAAATTCACCCGCGAAGGCGGCAGCATCCGCATTGCCGCGCAAAGGGAAAACGACCAGGTCGTCGTCAGCGTGAGCGACAACGGCGTGGGCATGTCTGATGAATTCTTGCGCCGCGCGTTTGAAATGTTCAGCCAGGGAGAGCGGACCGCCGCGGGCGGCGGTCTCGGCATCGGTCTCACGCTGGTCAAAAATCTGGTCGACCTGCACGGCGGCACCGTCCAGGCCCATAGCGAGGGGATTAATCGCGGCAGCGTATTGATCGTGCGCCTGCCCCTCGTGCACGCACCGCACGAGGCCAAACCGGAACCGGAAGCAACGCCTCGGCGGGCGCAAGCGCGCAAAAAACTGCTCATCGTCGACGACAACAAGATGCAGGCGTCGTCGCTGTCCATGCTGCTGGAAATGGACGGCCATGAAGTCAAAACCGCCGATGATGGGCCGAGCGCGCTGGCGCTGCTGGCGGACTTCGTCCCCGACTACGCGCTCATCGATATCGGTTTGCCGCGCGGCGTGAGCGGCTACGATATCGCCCGTCAGATCCGCGAGCAGCCGCGCTTCGACAGGACGGTACTGATTGCGCAAACCGGCTGGGGCCGCGACGAAGACCTCGAGCGCTCGCGCGCCGCCGGTTTCGACTTTCATCTCGTCAAGCCGATCGATCACCAGCGGCTGCACCGCATCATCGACGGCAAGGAGCCCAATAACCGCACGGGTTAGCGCGATCAGCGGCAAAATATTCAAAATTTAAATCGAACCCGCGGCCTCGCCACCCCTGGAGAGATGCAATAACTCCGGTTGACGCGCTGCTCGTCAACCCGGTTTGAGCCGCGCCTGCGATGGTTTGCCGATTCGGCAAATCGCGACTGCAAATATGAGACACTGCAATGTTATTATCCTCACAAATAGGACTCTGCGATTTAAACCCCGATGAAATAAATTAACCTCTGCTGGCTTGTTTCTTGCGTTATGGGTGCATACCTATGAACGCAACTCGTTTGGGCGGTGACGTAGAGGAATCTCGATACATCGGCCACACCGTCTCGAGCTTTGACGTTGAAGACGGAACTCATCAGGCCGACTACAACGCGGCCGGTAAAAGTTTTGCCGAGCTCATGAATACCGCTTTTCTCGACGACATAGTCCGACAGCCACCGCAAGCGTTAGGTATATTCGAAAGCGGCCTTAAAGCGGCTCTGGCCGCGGTTTATCAAGGCGGAGCGGGTGATGTTGGAAGAGCGTCCACCCATGAAAGGGCGCACCTATTCTTGCACCGGGTGCTCTATCGCATCAATCGTCTGAAACTCTTTTGGTTCGATCGGCTCAGCAACTACGACAATGAACAGTCGGTTTACCTGAATAAAATTCGAAATCGCATCGAAGGCGCGTGGCAAGCATGGGAACTTGGGTTATTGAATACTGCGGCACTCAGACACGCGCATCCGTCTGAAGCGCTGGTAAGCCGCTCCGCAGGTGATTTGTCACCTACCACTTCCGCGAGCGGGCGCTATTTTCGTCATGACATGAATCTAGCAGGATATCGCCGACTGCTGGCGATCGCCTCCCTCGACGGCCTGGTCGAGGCGAGCCAACTTTCGCGAACGCTGGGTGGAGTTTCTAATCCCATCCACTCGATGATGACGCGCTTGCTTGTTGAGGAATACGGCGGGGGGCGACTCAACCGGAAGCATTCCACTTTTTTCTCGGCGATGCTGGACGAACTTAATATGAGCACTGAGCCGGAAGCCTATTTTGAAATGGTTCCCTGGCAGGTGCTCGCCGGCATCAACCAGAGTTTCTTGTTGTCCGAGCGTAAACGGTTTTATCTGCGCTACGTCGGCGGGTTACTCTATACGGAAATCTCCGTGCCCGCCGGATTTGATCATTATCGCGCTGCCGCGGAGCGCCTCGGCTTATCACCGGCGGCCCGCGGTTATTGGGAACTTCATATCAAAGAGGATCAGCGACACGGGCAGTGGATGCTTCGCGACGTCGCGTTGCCTCTGGCGGCAAAATATCCCGCAGAAGCCTGGGAGATCGTGCTCGGTTACGATCAGCAGAAATTCTTTAGTGAGCGTTCCGGTGCAGCCATCGAGCGCTCGGTGCAATCCGCCGAATGCGAAGCGGCGCGTCATGCGATCGGATGCCAGAGTGCTGCGTGACCGCAACTAAAGCTCAGGCCTTTCGGTGCAGCTATCTGCTGCCCATCCTGCGCGCGCGCGCGCACCGGGACGAGATTGAGGATTTCGCGCAATACTTTCTTTACCTCGCGACAGAAGGCTGCGAAGTGATTGTGGTTGACGGTTCGACTCCGGCGATCTTCGCCGAGCACAACCGCGCTTGGGGCCAGATTTGTCGCCACGTCGCCGTCGATCCGAAATATACCTATCTCAATGGAAAGGTGAACGGCGTCAACACGGGCGTCGACTTGGCAAGCTGCGAGAACCTGATATTAGCTGACGACGATATTCGTTACACAGCATATGATCTCCGATGTGTCTGCGACTTGCTTGGCCGGCACGAGATGGTGCGGCCGCAGAACTATATTGCGCCTTTGCCATGGTGGGGGCGGATCGAGGCCGCGCGCATGCTGATCAATCGCGGCGTGCTCATGACCGGAGATTATTCTGGCACCTGTGCCTTCCGCCGCTCGGTTTATAGGCGCGTCGGCCACTACGACGGCGACGTGCTCTTCGATAACGAGGAAATTGTCCGTCACTTCAGAGTCAACGGCGCGACTGTTTTCTGCGCGCTCGGAACCTTCATCCTGAAGCGACCTCCCTCCTTCTGGAAATGGCTGGAGCAGCGGCCGCGTCAGGCTTTCGAAGATTTTGACCTGCGGGCGAAGACACTGCTGTTCCTGGCAATGTTTCCCATGGCAGTCATGCTGGGTTTCGTTCAGGGCGAGCGCGGCGCGCTCCAATACTTTTTCTTGGTTTCAGTCTGTGCGCTGCTGCTCGCATGCCGTGGCCTGTGGCGTAATGCGGCCTACAAATATTTTCCGCTGTACGTGATTCCTTATGCGCCCCTCTGGGTGCTCGAGCGTGCTGCCAGCGTCTACTGGGCGCTTTATTGGCGGGTGGTTTACGGCGGTTATCCGTTTGGCACGAGACTGCTCACCAAAGCTACCGGGCGCGCGTGGGTAGCCGGACGTGTGCGGAGGCGCCAGTCGACCCCGAATACAGCACGCGCGCGTCCCGACGCAGCCTCGGCCGGCAAATAGAAGAAGATCGCGAAATATGGCTGACCCCCAAGCATGGCCCGAACTTGGCGATATGCCGGCAGAGGACTTCCGCACGGCCTTACATCAAGTAGCGGACTGGATTGCCGACTATCGCGAGGGCATTGAAAAGCTGAAGATCTCACCAGATTTAGAAGCCGGCGAAATCGCCGCACGCCTCCCAGCCGTGCCCCCGGATGAGGCCGCGCCATTCCAAGACATCTTCGAAGAATTTAATGAAATTATATTCCCCGGCATTGTCCACTGGGGACATCCAGGGTTTTTTGGGTATTTCGGTTCGACCACGACTGCTCCCGGAATTCTTGGTGAAATGCTGGCCGCCGCGCTTAACGTCAGCGCGATGACCTGGCGCACCTCCCCGGCCGCCACCGAGTTG
>JBGTCC010000139.1:0-7697 GCA_041749055.1 Thermodesulfobacteriota bacterium
GCGAGCTCGAATCCGACTACGCCACGGCGTCCAAGGAAAAAAACCTGGCGATAAACTGGCAGATATCGGCCGATCTGCCAAACCTCGTATCCGACCGCATGAAGCTTCGCCAAGTGGCGATCAACTTGGTCAACAACGCGATCAAATTCACCGATCAAGGTTCAGTGGCTATATCATTTCGCTCTGTGCCCGACGAGCCGTTTATCGAATTCTCCGTATCGGACACGGGAATTGGCATGGCCGAGGAGTTTTTGCCGCACATCTTCGACAAATTCAATCAGATCGACAGCGCCAGCACGCGCGACTATTCCGGCGCCGGACTCGGGCTTTACCTGGTCAAGAGTTTCGTCGGACTACTCGGCGGCTCGGTGAGCGTTAACAGCAGGCTAGGGGAAGGGACCACGTTCACCGTACGCCTTCCCATTAGTTCGTCGATGGGCTTTCTCGAAGAGGATCGTCTCACCGGCACTTCATCCACCGCCGTCGTTGCTCCGCCCTCATCTATGGAGGTTGAGCTTTGATTGCACGATCCAGGCTCCAACGTTTTATTATCGGCTATTCATTGATGCTGATCCTGATGGTCGCGGTGTCGGGTTATTCGATGAATCAATTGGGAAAGCTCAGCAATGCGGCGAACATCGCGCTCAAGGTTGACCAGCGTATGATCGACTACTCGGAAAAACTTGCGGATGCTTTCCTTTCCGAGGTCAGATACGCGGGCCAGTTCAACGTCACCCATGCCACCCAGCATCATGAGCAATATTTACAGTTCAGATCGGACTTCGACCGGTACATCGCGCAACTGAAACCACTCGCCGACTCAAGCGGCGCGGTTCAGCGCCTGGACCGCGCTGAGGAGTATCATGCGCAGTATCGTCAACTGTTCGAGAAGGAAGTCATTTACATCAAGACCAAGCAGCCCTATGCGGAAACCCGATATCGCGAAGAGAAGGAACGCCTCGTTGATTACTTGCTGAGGGAACATGAGGCGTTTAAGAGCGATGTCCAGAAACGCTTGCAGGAAAGGATCGAATACATTGAACATGCGGCAATGAAGAGCCAAAAGATTACCCTAGCCGCAACATTGGCGCTGGTCGTCATGGGGATATTTTTTGCCTGCTTTCTCGGCGCCAAAATACCCCAAGAAGGGGAACGGGAGCAGGGCGACGGCCGGACCGCGATAAGGCGATTTTTGCGCTTTCAGTGTTGGCGGAAGGGTCCTGGTGCCACGAAATGAAGACCCGATCGTCAAGCAGTTCGTGGTCGTGGATAACTCTTCTTTGGACAGTTTGTATCTCCGGCTGCTCGTCCATGAACGACCGGCCAGTGGCGCCGGTTCCCGAGGTGGAACATCGGACCGACCCATTCGAGCAAAGCAAGGCGCTATTCTCCCAGGGACAGTACGAAGCCGCTATTATTGAGAACCAAAAAATTTTTCAACACCGCACAGGCTCCCCCGATATAGCGCTTTTCAATATGGCAATGATCTCGGCCCATCCGAGCAATCCGAAAAAAAACTATCCTCGCGCCCTTTCGTCCTTTCGTACACTCGTCAAAGAATACCCAAAGAGTCCGATGGTTGATCCCGCCAAGACTTGGATTACGGTCCTTGAGGAACATCAAAAAATCGCCGACGAGAAGCGAAACCTGACCAAAGAACGGGAGGCTTTGTTGCAGGAAAAGGCCAAACTCAAGTACACCATCGAAAAATCACGGCAGGTCGATCTTGAAATCGAAAAAAGGCGGCGCGGAACGCTGCAAAAATAATCACGACTCGACTCTGCTCGGCGGTTAAGGCGTTTGATTAGAGTAATCCGGTCGACTTGACGCCACGAATCACCAAGGCCTCGCCCTATCCCAGTCTTCTAACGCAATCGACTCGACTGTTTTGGCCGTCTCGGGTTAACGCGAATATTGTTCCTCTAGCGATGCTATGCGAGATTAGCGGCGACATGATCGAGGCCAGAACCTTTCAACACCGCGGCATTGTCGAGGGCTTCTTCCGCCCGCGACGGTGGATAGCGCATCGGCAGTGGCTGTTCGAATTCGGCGCGGCGCGGGGCATGAATTATTATCCCAGCACACGCATAACCGCAAAACCGCGATTGACACCTTGCGGGTGTTTCCTGTACAGATTTCCTTAAACTCGAGATGTGGCCATGTAGCTGCGACGCACATGGTGGCAATGCGCTTGCGGATGAGATTTTTACTCTGCCATAATTGGAGACAATGTCATGGATACCGTTGAAAGAATTAAACCGAAAGACAAGTTCGTTAGCGTCGATGGACTGCAGCTTCGCTATATCGAAGAAGGGTCAGGGCCGTCGGTGCTGTTTCTGCACGGCGCGTCGCTCGGCAGCTCGGCGGACGTGTTTTTGCGCAATCTCGGTCCTTTTGCCAAATCCGGATTTCGCGCGGTTGCCTTTGACTATCCGGGGTTTGGCCTCTCCGAAATACCCGCCAAGCAAAGCACGGCGCAGCAACGCAATTCCATTCCGAAATTCATCGATGCCGCGGCGCTGGGCAAGACCGCGCTGATGGCGCATTCACGCTCGGGCGGCTTTGCGATTCAGCTGGCATTGGAAGATCCCAGCCGCTATTCCCACGTTGTCATTCTTGGCACCGGGTCGCTGCTGCCGCTGCAGACCGAGGCGCAGGTCGGCAGGTACGAAGCGGTACAGGCTCGCGTCGACAAAGAGATGGCGGAGAAGGAACCAACGGTGGAGGACGCTCGCAAACTCCTGCAGGCGGACACCTTCAACCATTCGCTGATCTCCGATGAAGACGTAGCCCTACGCCACCGCAGCATGATCGGCCGCAATTTCAAAGCGCACCAGGACCGCCAGAGTCACGACGCCCCCGCCGGCGGCGGCGCAGCGAGCAAGCCATTATATGAAAGGCTCAACGAACTGAAGATGCCGCTACTGATGATCTTCGGCCGCGAGGACCGCGCCCACGCCGGTGAACGCGCCGAATTGCTGAAAAAACAGCAACCACAGCTCAATCTCCACATTGTCAATGGCTGCAAGCACATGGTGCATTGGGATGCCTTCGACGACCTGATGCGCCTGGGCGTGCCGTTTTTGAAGAGCTAGCGAGGCGCCTGGGGGTTCTTACCTATTCTGGTGCCGTCAAATTCGGGTTAGCTGAGTAGCATCTCACCGATCCCGTACAAAAGCGCTAAATTATTCCCGGCCTCACCCCCAGCGAGAACCGGATCAGGTCTATTTGTCTGGCACTGCCGTTGATATCCTATTGCTGAGGGTTTCACCCCGAATGGTCTCAGTCTACATCCTCGGCCGGCGGACGGACCAGCAGCTGCATGCCCATCGCCCAGAGTACCGCCGAAAACTAATCAACCTGGACCAGCTTTAGACGAAAGCATAAATCTTGTTCCTCCAGCGCTGTTGTGCGAGATTAGCGCGGTATGAACGCTGCCAAGACTTTCCAGCGCCGCGGCATTGTCGAAGGCTTCTTCGGTCCGCTATGGTCGATGGCGCATCGGCGGCGGCTATTCGAATTCGGCGCGGCGCGCGGGATGAACACCTATCTCTATGCGCCCAAGGACGATCCGTACCATCGCATATTCTGGCGCCAGCCTTATCCACCAAAGGAGTGGCGCCAGCTCCGCCGCTTGATGCAACACGCTCAGAAAAATCATATCGACTTCGTCTACGGCTTTCATCCGGGCGAGGGACTATGCTTTTCAGACGACGAGCCGATTCGCATCTTGCTCGGAAAAGCGCAGCGATTTTACGATGCTGGTGTGCGTACCTTCGCCGTGCTCTTCGATGACATCCCGTCCCGCCTTAAACAGTCGCAAGATCGGCGGCGTTTCAAAGACAGTTTAGCCGCGGCAGAAGGGACTTTTCTCAGACGAATTATTGAAGCGCAGCCAAGCGAGTGGAGAAACGTCGAGTGGTGGATGTGTCCATCGTATTACAGTGAGGACAGCTTTCTCGAACGCGTCTTCGGTAAGTTCGAAACAAATTTTCTCGAAACTTTAGCAGCCCACTTGCCGCAAAACATCCCCTGCTTCTGGACCGGTCCGTCGGTGGTATCCAAGACGATTACACAAAATCACGTGCGGCGCATCGCCAGACGAATCCAGCGGCCCATGATCCTATGGGACAATTATCCGGTCAACGATCTGTCCATGAGCGACGAGTTGCATCTCGCGCCACTGACGGGACGCGACCCGCGCTTGCCGGAGTGTATCTATGGCTATCTTAACAATCCGTTGCTCCAGGAAGAGTTGAGTTTCCTGCCGTTAGCGACTTGCTTCGCTTACGCGCGGGCGCCGGCCAAATACCGCGCGGAATCGGCCTGGACGAAAATCGTTCGCCAGCGCTTCGGCGCCGAGGCGTTGCCCCATTGGCGTGCGCTCAGGAGTTATGCTGAGGCGCGCATCGCCGCCAAGAAACATAAACAGCCATTGCGCCTGACGACGACCGAGATGCGCCGCTTGCAAACAGCGTTAAACTATATCGAACAATACCGCGCCCAACGCTGGTCGAAAGAGTTAGCGCCCTGGACGGCAGCCATTGCGCCATTGGTTGCAGGTTTGTGATGCGCCGCGTTATTCGTTAGATTAATAGAATAAATTCCCGAGTGTGAACGAGGAGAGGATTCATGGCCAATCGAAATAAATTCGTCCAAGTCGACGGCCTCGGGACCCGCGCGATTAAATTCTTCGTGAATTGAATTGCAGACAAGTTCTAACAAAGAGTGCGCACTATGATCCCAAGCGTGTCAGCCGGTCCCCTCGCGACCATGGGCGTGAGCGGCCTAATCGCCACCATGCGCGACTTCCGCGCGCGCCTGCTCGGACTCGTGGCCGATCTCGACGACCAACAGATGATCGGCCCGCGCCTGGCGATCGTCAATCCGCCGCTCTGGGAAATCGGCCATGTCGCTTGGACCCAAGAGTTTTGGGCGCTGCGCCACCTGCGCGGTGAAAAACCGCTCTTGCCCGACGGCGATCGGCTCTACAATTCCACGGAAATTGCCCACGACACTCGTTGGGAACTGCTTTTGCCGAGCCGGGAAAAGACTTTGGCCTATGTTAACCAAGTGATCGAGCGCTGCGTTTCACGCATCGACGGCAAGGTCGACCTTTCACCGGAAGAATTCTATTTTTACTGGCTGACGACATTTCATGAAGGCATGCACGCCGAGGCGCTGGCCTACACGCGCCAGACCCTGGGCTATCCGCCGCCGCACTCTGCCAAGGATTGCCCTACGATTGACGTCCCCGAGCCGCGCGCCTGTCCCGGCGATGTCGAGATTCCCGGCGGCAAGTTCACCATCGGTGCGACCAGGGACATGCCGTTTATTTTCGACAACGAGAAGTGGGCGCACGAGATTGACGTGAAACCGTACCGTATCGCTCGCGCGCCGGTGACCAACGGCGAATTTTTGCAATTCGTCGAAGGCGGTGGTTATCGCCGGCGCCAGTACTGGAGTGACGAGGGCTGGCAGTGGCTCGAATCCGGCGGCGCACCGCAGTTGGAAGAATCCTTCGCCAAGTTTTTCAACAAGAATATCACCGAGCCGGTGGAAATCGCCGATTTCAAAGAAAAACTCGATCATCCCCTCTACTGGCAGCGGCTCGACAATGAACGCTGGCAGCAGCGCGTCTACGATCGCTATGTTCCACTCAACGAAGCGCTGCCCGTGGTGCATGTCAGTTGGTTCGAAGCGCAAGCGTTTTGTCATTGGGCCGGCCGGCGCCTGCCCAGTGAAGCGGAGTGGGAAGTCGCGGCATCGGCCGAACTCGCCGCAAACGGCATCGGCTTCGCACAGCGGCGGCGCCATTATCCTTGGGGCGATACTTCGCCGGCGCAGCAACATGCCAATCTCGACTGGCGCGGCGGCGGTCTCGTCGAAGTCGGGGCCCATAGCGCCGGCACCAGCGCTTTCGGTTGCCGCCAGATGATCGGCAACGTCTGGGAATGGACCGCCAATGATTTCCTGCCTTATCCAGGGTTTAGCACCGACCCTTACAAGGAATACTCGCAGCCCTGGTTCGGCACCCACAAAGTCCTGCGCGGCGGCTGCTGGGCAACCTCGTCGTTGTTAGTCCACAATGGCTGGCGCAACTTTTACACTCCAGACCGGCGCGATGTCTGGGCCGGCTTCCGCACCTGCGCAAAATAACTGAGCAAAATAAGTTGAAATTTCCGACTGAACTACCCCGCCGAAAGTTACGGGGAGTCGACCCATAGAGACTGAAAAGCACAAATCCGAGGCACGAGGCTCGAAACAAAATCAAATGACCACGATAGGTAAAATTCGGAACAAACTCCTTGCGGATTCGATGTTTTGGATTTTCCCGATTTGAAATTTATTGGTCTCGAAGTTTGTTTCGGTCCGCGGGGCCGCTTTCGATATTCGGGGTAGTTTTCGCAGCCACGTTGGAGTGGTAAATTTGTAGAAGTCATTCCGCTCAACTTTCCAAATCAAAGGTGACAATCTAACAACATGAAAATTCAACTGATCACCCCCGCGCCGCCGAAGATCAACAACGGCAACAAGATCACCGCACTGCGTTGGGCGACGATCTTAAAAAAACTCGGACATCGCGTGCAAGTGCGCCAAGCCTACGACGGCAAATCATGCGATGTCTTAATCGCGCTGCACGCTCTGCGCAGCGCCGATTCGATCCGCCGCTTTCAGGAGTCCCACCCAGACAAACCGCTGATCGTCGTGCTCACCGGCACCGACGTTTACCGCGACATCCACGAGAACGAGAAAGCTCAACAATCCCTTGAGCTGGCAACCCGCCTGGTCGCCTTACAAAGCATGGCATTGCGCGAGCTACCGAAGAAATTTCACAGCAAAACTAAAGTGATCTATCAATCGGCCGACACGCTGCATGGCAAAGCTAACAATCTCAACCATGGCTTTAAGGTTTGCGTCATCGGCCATCTGCGCGAGGAAAAAGACCCCTTGCGAACCGCCATTGCGGCGCGTCAGCTGCCGGCCGATTCGCGCATCCAGATAACCCATATTGGCGAAGCCATGGACCAGACCCTGGGCCGAGCAGCGCGCGCCGAAACCAAGCGTAATCCGCGCTACCGTTGGATCGGCCAGCTGTCGCACCGAAAGACCCGCGAGCATTTGGCGCGCAGCGATTTGGTCTGTATCACTTCAAAGATGGAAGGCAGTTCCAACGTCTTGTCGGAAGCGCTGGCTTCAGGGGTGCCGGTCGTGGCGTCCAAAATTTCCGGACTTGTGGGAACATTGGGAGCAAACTTTCCTGGTTACTTCCCCGTCGGCGACAGTGACCGCCTCACCCGCCTATTGCTGAAGGCTGAAACCGACGGCAAGTTCTACCCCACATTAAAACGTCAATGCGCCCGGCTAGCGCCCCTAGTCGCGCCTCAGCGCGAGCTTAAAGCTTGGAAAACCCTCCTCCGCGAGGTTGCTCAACTAAGCGACGCGTCGCCCAGTTAAATTGCCTTTTCACCCGATGCTCATCCCTCACTTATCCGCGATTGGCCCATGCCTCGGCCTTTTATGTCTCTATACAAGCCAAGTCGCGGCCGAGTACCGGCATGGTATTGCTTCACATTCCCGCCACGCTTCTCGCGATTTTCTTTACCGTATCCGTCCACGCCGCGGAAGGACCCCGTCGAGGTCCAGGGCCTCAGGCTGGCGCCGAGGCACAGCAATACATCGCCGATGGTCAGTAC
>JBGTCC010000140.1:0-3495 GCA_041749055.1 Thermodesulfobacteriota bacterium
TGAACCATTTTTCAGCTTCGGCGATATCGCCGGAGTGCAACGCGATGTTGCCAAGACCCAAGTATGGCAACACTTCTTTAGTTCCCATGTCAATGATCTTTTTGTAAACCACCTTGGCGTCGGGCAAATAAAACTCATCACTCATGGCGAGCACTTCGGGGATATATCCGGCACCCTGCTCCAGTGCCTTGAACGCCGCCTGCGCCCCCTCCGAACTCTTATCCTGCTCCAGGAGGAGCTTCATTTTGAGCAATTGAAATTTGGGATTCGTCGGCTCCAAACGGATCGCTTCTTCGAGTTCGGTGAGAGCGCGGTTGCGCGCCACGCTGGCGGCGTAGGATTGCGCCATATAAAAATGATGCATCGCCTGGGGCACCGGCAATGTTCCGTTTTTCAGCCAGGGGGGTGTATCGACGAGAAACGGAGTTATGATCCGCCGGTTGAGCTCCGTGGTTGCGCGGCGCAAGTTCTTTGGCGCGGAGAACTCCAGCTCCGCGCCATCGTCGGTATTGATCTTAGCGCCCTTGGAGAACTCCACGAAGTTGTCCCGGTTCATCCGATAAAAACCCTGCACTGCGTAAACATCGGACAGCCCGAGATACTCGAAGTCCGAGCGCAGCATTTCGTTGTTGTCGAAAATCCCTTTAACCGCTGGATAGTCAAACACCTGCTCTTTCTTACTCCCGATCAGCAGGAAGTCGCTTTCCTTCATGCTCCACAACGAAACATGGGGAAAGGCTTCGGCGAAGGTGCGAAACACCATGCGGAAGTCGTCCGGCGACATCGAATAGTTGTGAAACCATTGGGCGAAGATGCCGTCGTCTTTGATCTTCGATTTGATAACTTCATAGAATTCCCTGGTGTAAAGGTTGGCGATGCCGGCGATCCATGGATTGGACGGCTCGGCGGTGATGACGTCGTAGTATTTCGGCGTCGCCAATATATAGTTACGCCCGTCGGTGGGGATCACCCGCACGCGCGGGTCCTCAAGAACGCTTGAGTTACGCGAGTGGCGGGCGTTGCGGTACAGCCGGTCGATCCTGCCGCGATAATCTTTGTCCTCCGAGCGGTTCATGAGCTCGGTGCGGGTGGCTTCGCCCATGACCCCTTTATAATACAGGCGCTTCTCCTTGGCGTCGTACCAGATCCGCCCCTTGCCCTGTTCGGCGGGAAAGCTCACCCCCGCGGGGAATTTATCGACACGCACCGACTGCCGATCGAAAAATTTACTCGCTTCGATCATCGCAGGCTCGATCTCGATGACTTCGATGTCCTTGAGAGACTTGAACGTTGCCAGCGCCTTGGCCGACATGCCGCTGCCCAATCCGATGGTCAGCGCGGTCTCGGCTTTCGGATGCAGCATCATGGCGATGTAGCTGGTCATCAACTGGCTCAGCGCGTCGCCGTAGGAACCGTCGATTTTTCCGTTGGATTTAAAGTAAATATAATCGCTGCCGAGGATCTTGTGGACGCTCACCGTGGTCGTCAGCCCCTCGCGGTAAAACAGCACCTCATCGCGCTTCATTTCTTCGACGCGCAATGAATCGCTCGGCAGGGCCTCGTAGCGATCGTTATAAATCGTCACGCCGCTGGTCAACACATTGGGGTCCCAACGCTTGACCTTGAACGGCACGATCGCCGCGAGAATCAATACCGCAAGCCCAAGCGCATAACGCGGCAAGAAAGACAGCCGCGCGTCGCTGACAATTAACCAGCAACCGATCACCAAATTCAGCACGACGCCGCAGAGGATCGTATTCTGCACACCGAAATTGGGAATCAGGATGAAACCGCCGGCGAAGGCGCCGAGCACCGCGCCGACAGTATTCGCCGCGTAGGAACTGCCGACGCCGCTGCCAACGCGGTACAGGCTTTGGGTGTACAAGCGCGCCACCATCGGAAACGTCATCCCCAAGAGAATGGTGGGAATGAACATCACCAGCGCCGACAGAAAAATCTGCAAGTAAAGGAAAACCGTAAATGTATCACCGAAGCCCTGGAGCAATCGAACGAAGATCAACGGCAGCCGTTCGAACAGCGGGATCGTCGCCAGCGCCGACAAGCCGACCCATAACTCGAGCAGACCGAAGGTGCTTAGGCGCATCTCCCTGTTGCCGAGAACCCGCGCGTAGATAAAACCGCCCAGCGCCAAACCGACGAGAAAGGTCACGAGCATCGTGCTAAACGAATAGATCGAGCTGCCGATGACCATTGTCAAAGAGCGCGTCCAGGCGTTCTCATAGACTAGCGAGGCAAACCCGGAAAGCGCAAAAGAGCCGAGCAACACCCAGTCAAGATAAGTTGAGCCTTGCGCCGCGGCACTGGCAGCGTCCTGGCTTCGCTCTACTGCCTCCGCTTCGGCTGCTACCGGCTCGGGGTCGCGCAGGCGATCGACAATCAATATGACCGCGGCAATAAGCATATTGACGCCAGCGGCGACGTAGACGGTGGCGCGCATGCCGTAAACCGGAATGAGATAGAATCCACCGGCGGCGCAACCGATCACCGCGCCCAGCGTGTTGGTCGCGTAAAGATCGCCGACGCGGCGGCCGAATTGCGCGAAGCTGCGCACGTAAAAGCGGCTCAACACCGGCAAAGTCGCACCCATTAATAGAGTTGGAAACACCAGCAAGACGAAGGAAAGAAAGAATAAGAATAGATTGAAAAGAAACGGCTGGCTTTCATTGAGAGAAAAAATCGGTCGATATACTATTTGCGCGCCGGCAAAAAACCACGGCACGAGGAATCCATAGACGCCGACCCCGGCTTCGAGCAGGCCGTACAACAAGAAGTCGTTCTTGCCGCGATCAGCGATCTTGCCGAACCAGTAACTGCCGATGGCCAATCCGGCCATAAAGGCGGACAAGACCGTGGCGATGGCGTAGGTCGTATGACCGAATATCTGCGACAACATCCGGGTCCAGACGACTTGGTAAATCAGCCCAGCAGCGCCTGAAAAAAAGAAACACAATAGACCGACCAGCAAGAGCCAGTCTTGTTTAGAACGCAGAACGCCAACGGCCATACATTCTCCTCAAAGCATAATCCAGCACAGATAGCAGGCCGCTTGGTAACTGTAAAGTCGCAATGGCGACCAGAAGTTTTCGTGCACCAGCAGCAACACGACGCGATTGCACCGGCGCGGGGCATGTTGAATCGGCTCGCGTCTCAAACGAGCGTTCGTTGACTTTAAGATAAATTCTGTATATTCCTAGCCACCATTCAAACGGCCCGATGCGGATAATCTGCCGTCCATTTTTTACCGATCAGGTCTAAAAAGCTTTCGATTTATAGGGATTTTTTTACCGCGTTGAAATCAGAAACGTAAATCATTCGGAGGGAAAGAATGGCACAAGCTAAGCGAGACGGCGCATCGCCGGAGGAAGCAAGGGACCTACGCAGTGCGATCGAGTGGATGAAAAAAGAGGGCGACATCATTGTCACCGACAAGGAGGTCGACCCTAACTTGGAACTCACCGGCATACAGACAAAGCT
>JBGTCC010000141.1:0-6243 GCA_041749055.1 Thermodesulfobacteriota bacterium
CCACGATGGAGGCGGGTGGACCGAAATCTTAAGGCTCGGTTCGCCACCGCCGCTGTGGGGTTGCCGCTTCTGGGCTGGTTGGTCGGCTGGGGTGCGCCATGGCTTTTTTCGCTAACCTTTTTTGTGCTCACCGTCGCAGCGTTGAAAGAGTACTTCGCGATGATCTGCCCCGGCGATATTCGATGGCAGTGGGGCGGTATTCTATTCGGTAGCGCCATCGGTCTGACCGTGATGGTTGTTCCCGCGTCGGCCATGATATTTGGCCTTAGTCTGATCTTGATATTGCTATTCTCTAGCCTGTTATGGTCGGGCGGGTCGCTCACGGAGCGCTTCAACCGGTTGAGTTGGACCTTGCTCGGTGGGTTGTACATCGGCTTTCTCGTCCCGCAGTTGACCCTGTTGTTTCAGCTTAAAGATGGCCGGGCCTGGGTGGCCTTTGTCTTGGTGGTCATCATGGCTGGTGATTCCTCGGCTTATTTCATCGGCAAGCAATTTGGCCAGCGGAAGCTGGCGCCCCAGCTCAGTCCGAGCAAAACGGTCGAAGGCTCGGTCGCATATATGATCGGCAGCATCGTCATCGGCCTGGCCGCCATGTTGGTGCTGTCGTTGCCAGCGGGAATTCTGGAAATCGTCTTGCTTTCGTTGGTCCTCAGCGTGCTCGGCCAGATCGGCGATCTTTTTGAGTCAACGATTAAGCGGGTATTCACCGTCAAGGATTCTGGCGAGCTATTGCCGGGCCATGGCGGGGTATTGGATCGGCTCGATAGTTTAATTTTCCCGGTAGTCTTCGCAACATTTTACTTAAAGGTCATTCATTCATGAGAACAATCGCCCTGTTGGGTTCCACCGGTTCGATCGGCGTTAGTACCTTGGCGCTGGTTCGCGAATTTCCCGAGCGCTTCAAAGTCCATGGCATGGTGGCGGGCCGCAATATGCCGTTGCTGACCCGGCAAATAATAGAATTTTCCCCGGCGGTTGTGGCCATCGAGCGCGAGGAAGACATCGCGCCACTGCGCAAATCACTGGGCAAACATAAAGTTGAAATCTTGTCTGGCCAGGCTGGGGCCGGCGCCGTTGCCAGCGCCGTCGAAGTCGATGTCGTATTGGCGGCGATCGTTGGCGCCGCCGGGTTGATGCCGACGCTCAAAGGTTTATTAGCCGGTAAAGAAATCGCCCTGGCCAATAAGGAGGCGTTGGTCATGGCCGGTGAGTTGTTCGTCAAGGCCGCCAAGAAGAAGGGCGTGCGGCTTTTGCCTGTGGACAGCGAGCACAGCGCGATCTTTCAGTGCTTGCAAGGGAACCAGCGCGGCGAAGTCGATAAGCTGATATTAACCGCTTCGGGTGGACCGTTCCTGCGCACGCCGCTTGATCGCCTGGCCAACGTCTCGATTAACCAGGCGCTTAAGCATCCCAATTGGAAAATGGGCCGGAAAATAACCATCGATTCGGCGACCATGATGAACAAAGGGTTGGAAGTCGTCGAGGCGCGCTGGGAATTCGACATGGAGCCGAGCGGTATCCAAGTGGTGATCCACCCGCAGAGCCTGGTGCATTCAATGGTGCGTTATCAAGATGGCGCGATCATGGCGCAATTAGGCATTGCCGACATGCGCATACCGATCGCGTACGCGTTGGCCTATCCGCACCGTCTCAAGGGCAGTTGGGAACCACTCGATTTGACCAAGCATGGAGAACTCAACTTCCTCCCAGTGGAGAAAAAGCGCTTTCCCGCTCTCGCGTTGGCCTACGGGGCTTTAAGAGAGGGCGGCACCATGCCCGCGGTGCTGAACGCCGCAAACGAAGTGGCGGTGGCGGCTTTTTTAGCGGGGAGGATAGGATTTCGCGAAATTCATCGTATAATTGATCGAACCATGCAACGGCATCAAACTACCCACGCCAAGAGCGTCGAGGATGTCATCGGAATCGACCGCTGGGCGCGCGAGGTCGCCTCGGCCTACGTTCATTAAACGACTCTAAAGGAGTATCGCGATGGAAAGTGTTCTTTATTCGATCGGTTCAGCTGTGGTCGGTTTGGGCTTGCTGATCGTCTTTCATGAGTTCGGCCATTTCCTATTCGCCAAGTTATCTGGTGTCGGTGTGCTGACATTTTCCGTCGGCTTCGGCCCCAAGCTCTACGTGTACAAGAAAGGTGAAACCGAGTACGCCTTGAGCGCGTTTCCCTTAGGCGGCTACGTCAAGATGATCGGCGAAGACCCGGACGAAGAGGTCGCTCAAGCCGACCGGGAGCGATCTTTCGCGCACAAGAGTCTGCTCAAACGTTGCGCAATCGTCTTTGCTGGACCCGGTTTCAACTTGATGTTGGCGGTGTTGCTGCTCATGGTGGTGTTCGTTTTTTACGGCGTGCCGGTGATGACGACGCTGGTCAGCGGTGTGGAGAAGGGATCACCGGCCGAACAGGCGGGTGTCGTCAAAGGCGATCGCATCGTCGCCATCGACGGTAAGGCGGTGGCGGAATGGGAGGCGCTCTCGCAAACCATCAAGGGCAGTCAGGGCAAACCCATCAATCTAGAAATTCGTCGTGGCAGCGAAACGGTCAAGGTCGCGGTGCAGCCGACGAAAAAAGAGGGCCGCAGCATTTTTGGCGAGCGTAAAGACGATTGGATGATTGGTATCGGCAGTCAGGGGACCATCGAAAAGGGTCGGCCGGGGCTCGCCATCGGCAGGGCGTTTACGCAGACCTGGGACTACATCAAGATTACGTTCTTGGCCTTTTTTAAAATGATCACGGGCGACGTCTCGCCCAAGAATATCGGCGGTCCGATTCTGATCGCCCAGATGGCCGGACAGCAGGCCCAAGAGGGAGTCGGCAACTTTCTCCATTTCCTCGCCGTGCTGAGCATCAATTTGGGCGTGCTGAATCTTCTGCCGGTGCCGGTGCTCGATGGCGGCCACCTGTTATTTTTTATGGTCGAGGCGGTGATCCGCAAACCGGTTTCGCTGCGTGTGCGCGAAATGGCCCAGCAGGTCGGTATCTCTCTGTTGGCCTTGTTGATGGTTTATGCCTTTTACAACGACATCGTGCGGTTTTTCGAGAAGCAGGTAGGTGGATGAGGATACTGGGCGTTGACACCTCTACAGCCACCGCCAGTGTTGCTTTAATCGATGGGCGCGAAACTTCAATCGGCTATACCAGCGCTCGGGGTAACCACTCAGAGACTGTTTTGCCGCTAATCCAAGCAGTGCTCGACAAAGCCGATTGCCAGCTTGCCGATCTCGCCGCCATTGCCATAGCCATCGGTCCGGGTTCGTTTACCGGATTGCGTATCGGTCTCGCTCTCATCAAAGGGTTGGCTTACCGTGGCAATTTGCCGGTCCTTGGGGTATCGAGCCTTGAAGCTCAAGCCGCGCGTGTACGAGATTTGGCTGGGCTTATCTGTCCGTTGCTCGACGCGCGCAAGCAAGAAGTTTACGCCGCCGTATTCGAGCTGCGCGACGGCATCCTGCTGCGCCGGATGGCCGATCGAGCGTGTGCAATCACCAGCATCGCAACCCTGTTCGACCCAGCATCTGCAGCGCCGCCAATCGCTTTTGTTGGAGCTGGTGCCGAGCGTTATCGCGAAGAGTTACTGCGCATGTTCAACGGACGGGCGCGGCTCATCGGCGAAGCCAATGCCGAGAGCGCAGCCCACGCGGTGGCGCGTTTGGCGCTTGGGCGCTTTGCCGACGCTCCTGGGAATGATTTAGGCCAGCTGGTGCCGTTCTATTTGGGTGCTCCCATGGGCCTCGGAAATACTCACGGAATTGTTCCTAACCCGTTGAAATATTAAAGAGAAACCCACGTTGACAATCCGCCGACCGTAAGTTAAATTGAGCCCGCTCAGAATTATGATTTCGCCAAAGGAGGCCGCTGTTATGGAACCTAGTGAAGAGTCGGTGATTGTCTCCCTGCTGGATAAGGATCCGGAGCTGAAGAAATACTACGATGAGCATTTAGCCCTAGAGAAGCAACTTGCCGCATTTCAGCATAAAGGGCATCTGTCGGCGGATGAAGAAGTTGAAAAAAAACGTATCCAAAAACTTAAGCTCATCGGTAAAGACAAAATGATGGAGCTGCTCGGTAAGCACCGTTAGTGCGCGACCTGAGCCAAGGAGTCCCATGAAGATTACCGGAGCCGAAATTTTTTGCGAATCGCTGCGCCGCGAAGGGGTGAAAACTGTTTTCGGTTTGCCCGGCGGCGTCGTCCTGAAAATTTTCGATGTCTTGTGCCAGCGCAAAGATCTGCAGTTGATCTTGACCCGCCATGAGCAGGGTGCCGCTCATATGGCCGAGGGCTATGCCAAGGCGACCGGCAAGGCGGGCGTGGTACTGGTGACTTCCGGTCCCGGCATGACCAATATTGTCACCGGCTTGGCCGACGCGCACATGGACTCGGTGCCCTTGGTCGCATTTACCGGACAAGTTTCCACCGATTTGATCGGCAACGATGCGTTCCAAGAAGCCGATAATGTCGGTATCAGCCGCCCCTGTACTAAGCATAACGTGTTAGTGAAAGACGTGAACGATCTCGCTCAAGCGGTGAAGGAAGCGTTTTACATCGCGACCAGTGGCAGACCGGGGCCGGTATTGGTCGATATCCCCAAAGATGTAAGTATGGCCAAGGCCGAATTCAAATATCCTGACAAGATCAATTTGCGCGGCTATCGCCCGTTCACCGGCGGCGATAAGTCGCAGATCAAGCAGGCGGCTGAAGCGATCATGACGGCGAAGAGGGCGATCATCTACGTCGGCGGCGGTGCGGTGTTTGGCGATGCCGCCGACGAAGTGCGCGAGCTCGCTGAGATCACGCAAATTCCTGTGACCATGACGCTAATGGGGCTCGGTACCTTCCCTGGAACCCACGAGCTATCCTTGGGAATGTTGGGAATGCATGGTGGCTACTGGACCAACATGGCCATGCACCAGGCCGACTTACTGATCGCTGTGGGCGCTCGGTTCGACGATCGCGTCACCGGCAAACTCTCGGAGTTTTGCCCCGAGGCACGGGTGATACATATCGATATCGACCCGACGTCGATACGCAAGACGTTTCACGCCCATATTCCGATCGTCGGTGATGTCAAATCGGTGCTGCGCCAGATGAACGTTGTGTTGCGTTCGCTGGACGGTAACCCGAGCGCGATGAAAGCGCGGCGCGCGCCATGGCTCAAACAGATTAACGCTTGGAAGAAAGAGCATCCGCTGGTTTACAAGCAAGACGACAAGATCACCAAGCCACAGTATGTCGTCGAGAAGCTCTACGAGTTGACCAAGCATGAAGCCATCGTCGCCACCGATGTCGGCCAGCATCAGATGTTCGCGGCGCAGTATTTCAAAGGGAAGAAGCCGCGCACCTGGCTTACCTCCGGTGGTTTGGGCACCATGGGCTTTGGTTTTCCCGCAGCCATCGGCGCTCAGGTCGCGTTCCCCAACCGGCAAGTGGTTTGTATCACCAGCGAAGGCAGTTTTCAGATGAATTTGCAGGAACTGGTGGTGGCGGCCGAGCATAACCTGCCGGTGAAGATCGTCTTGCTCAACAACGGCGTGCACGGCATGGTGCGCCAGTGGCAGGATCTATTTTACGAGAGCCGCTATTCGGCGAGTCTGCTGGGAAAGAAGCCGGACTTCGTGAAACTTGCCGATGCCTACGGAATCAAGGGTTTGCGCGCGCTGAAGCCCAGCGAAGTTGACGGGGTTCTCAAAGAAGGGTTAAAGCATAAGGGGCCGGTGCTGATGGATATTCACACCGACCCCTTCGAAAATTGCTATCCGATGATTCCCGCCGGCGGAGCGCAGCATGAAATGATGCTTGAAGATCCGCCGGAGCTCATACAATCGCGTAAGGATGGAACAGTACACAAGAGAAAGGTGGATGAAGGCGAGGGGGTTCTTCCTGCCTGAGATCGTTAGCGAATGGAACATATCATATCGGTTCTTGTCGAAAATAAATTCGGCGTCTTAGCCAGAGTCGCAGGCCTGTTTAGCGCAAGAGGGTACAATATCGAGAGTTTGTCGGTGGCGCCAACCCTGGACCCAACGACTTCGATGATCACGATCGTGACCGTCGGCGACGATCGAATCATTGAACAGATCATGAAGCAGCTCAACAAAGTCGTCGAGGTGTTGAGCGTCGTCGATCATACCGAAACCGACTTTTTGGACCGCGAGACGGTGTTGATCAAAGTCCACACCAAGCCGGAGCACCGCGACGAAGCGATTCGCATCGCGTCAATTTTTCGCGCCAA
>JBGTCC010000142.1:0-8772 GCA_041749055.1 Thermodesulfobacteriota bacterium
GAATAACTCGTCTTTCTGCACCAGAGCCGGACTCTTGCGCGGCATGAAGAGCATCTCATTGCCGTCTTTGCTGCGGGCGCTCAAATGGGCGAAGGCGTCGCTCAACCCTTCACGATAGATGATTCGCAGCGCCGTGATAAAGTCGCTTTTCAGCGAATTGTAGGCAGCATCAATCATTTGTCAGTTTCCATGGGAGAATTTACGCGTCACCGTGACGGCAACGGTTTATTGCCGTTGATGAGATTGAACAGGCCGATGGTCTCGGCGTCGCGCGGGATCGTCCTAATGGTTTCTTGTTGGGCTTCGGGGCTCAGCGGACTGATCTCGTCGCCGGTAATCTTGCGGTATTCTTTTTGAAATTCCGGATCGCGAAAAGTCTTGGTCATGCCGTCGCGGAGCAGCTGCACTTGTTCCTTCGGAGTTCCCGGCGGAATCAGAAAAGGCGTGCCGACCTGCCGGGTGGCGCGAATCAACGAGAGCAGGCGGCGCTCTCTTTCCGATTTTGCGTAATTGTCGATTTCCGGCAGATGATCGAAGTCCGGTTCCTTTTCTTCCCGGGGAATTTTGAAAATCGCGAGAATATTGAAAGGCGCTTTCTTGAAAGCGTCGGGGAAGCGCCGCATTACCTCGCTGGTGTTGTTGCTGCGCGAATCGAGCTCGCCGCGCTCGAGGGCAACGTCAATTTCTACCGAAGCGTAGCCGAGAACAAATTTGGGCTCTTTGAGTCCGAGCACCCAAGCGAACGTGCGGCCGAACGTATAGGTCGTATGACCGATTTCGGTGGCGCCGATCCTGAGACCCGAATGGGCCAACAACTTTTCCATGTTGGTAAGCCCCAGCTCTTTTCTGGTGAGCAGGGCGTAGTGGAAAGCGCTATCGGTGGCGCCGAGCCAGATGAATTTATCGAGATCGTACTGGATCCCGCTCTCGCCCAGCACGGCTGTGGTCACAACACCGCTGCTGACGTGGCCGATGGTCAAGCCGTCCGGGCGCGCCGAGCTGTACAAATAGTTGGCCGCCTTGCGCCCGCCGCCGCCCGACATGTACTCACTGATAACGTTAGGGTTTCCAGGAATATACTTCTTCAAATAAGGCGCGACGATTTTCACCCTGGTGTCGCCGGAGCCGCCGGGATTGCGACCCTGAATGAGCCTGATGGTTTTCCCCTGGTAATAGGGCGTCTGGGCATCAACCCGCGGGCTGTCCGCCAAAAAAAACATAAAGCCGAGCAACCAGGTCATCGCGAGTGTTTTCGCTTTCATAACATTCTCCTGTTCGTAAAGACGCCTTTGAGCATAAGCCGCTTGATGGACAACATGTCCCGCCATTAGGGTGGTGACGAAGGATTTATACCTGTTCAACCAGATCGGCGCAACGACTTTTCCTCGCGTTGTCCGTGCGCCGCTCGGCGCCGATGCGGTTGAGCCTGGGCTACCACCAGGACGGCTTTTTGGGGTATGAAGGGCCAATACTTCGACTGAGTTAGGAGGGCATATCGATGGCTAAGACGACACTCAATCCCGCCGGACTGCCGGTGCCGCGCGGCAGTTATTCGCTGGTCAGCATCGCCCAACCCGGCCGCATGGTCTTCATCGCCGGGCAAACGGCGTCGGATCATGAAGGCAAAGTCGTCGGCGCCGGCGACCCGCGCGCCCAGACGCGCGCCGTGCTCGGCAAGATCAAGCTGGCCGTCGAAGCCGCCGGCGGCACGATGCAGGACATCGTCGCCTTGAACGTATTCTCCACCGACGTCCGCCATCACCGCGACATCAACGAGACCCGCCGTGAGGTGTTGGGCGCTAACTTCCCCACCAGCACGATGGTCCAGGTGGTGGCGCTGGCGCGGCCGGAGTTGTTGTTGGAGATCAACGCGATCGCCGTCATCTCTTGACTCGTTTCGCTGGCGACGCCGGCATTTTTCGATTGCCGAACCATGCGCCCGATGATTTTGCTTCAGTTCGGAGAATTGACACATTCTCAGTCGCCGGCTGTTACGCGAGAATCAAATCTATGTGGCGTGCCAGACCAGTGACGATTTGCCCTCTATTCTCGACCATGTGGGCGATGACCATCTGGTCGTGGGAACGGACTACGGCCACAACGATACGTCATCTGAACTCAACGCCATGCGCAAACTGAAAGCCGACGGAAAAATATCCGCAACTTCCATTGACAAGATCGTGGGGAGTAATGCCCAAGCGCTGTATAGTCTATGATGATTGCCGTTGCGGCGTCGGGAGAGTCGCGCCAGCCTGTCGTGATCAGAGGGAGTCAAAAGCGCCGGAGGGCTGCGTATTAGGCTCGCTGGCACAATTGTCCGCGGTTCGATTATTTCTCTTGTTAATCTCTAAATCCGTCCGATCAATCTGCTCCGGCTCCTGCCGCTTGCGCGGATCTTCGACTCAATCGCGCGTCGAATCGAGGTCTCGTTCACTGCGCCGCGGCGCTGGCGCCGGTGTGGTTCTAGCGCCGAAACCCCAATCTCTAAGGATGCCGCCCAACCAGTCTTTCGCTGTGTCGACGACTGGATCCCAGGCAGATGGGTACGGTCGTTCATAGGGGAAGCTGGAAGCGGCGGCGACAAATTGGCCGTCGAGCGTGTGCTGAAAGAAATCGCCCACCAGCAGCAAGGCGTTATGCGCGCCCTGGCCCCAGTAATCACTGCGCATGGTGATGCGCGAGTCGTTGAAGCCGACCCAGGAGCCGGCGACGAGCCGCGAGTGCATCAAGATAAACCAGCCGTCGGTGTTGTCCTGGGTGGTGCCGGTCTTGCCGGCAACGTCGGCGCGCACGCCGAACTGGGCGCGCACCGGCTGCCCGGTGCCCTGATCGACGGCGTCGCGCAGTATATTGATTAGCGTGCCGGCGGTTTTGTCGGACAGGACGCGCTGAGTCTCGCTGGCGAAGCTGACCAGCACGTTGCCGTTCTTATCGGTAATGCGGCTGACAAAAATCGGCGGCCGATACTGGCCGCCGGCGGCGAGGGTACTGTAAGCGGAAACCATTTCCAGCAGGGTCACCGGGCTGGTGCCGAGCGCCAAAGCGGGCACCTCATCGAGCTTGCTCTGGGTGACCCCCATCAGGCGCGCCAGTTGGGCGGTTTTTCCCGGGCCGATTTCCACCATGACTTGGGCGGTGATGGTGTTTTTCGAGTAGATCAAACCCTCGCGCGCGGTCATCGATTGGCCAGTCGGCGCTGTGGCGTCGGCGGGACGCCACACCTTGCCGCCGGGGAGGGGGATTTCCACGGCGCGGTCGACGAAGCGTTTATCGGGCGACATTCCCTGCTCGATGGCGGCGCCGTAAACGAACGGTTTGAAGGTCGAGCCCGGTTGTCTCCTGGCTTGTACGACATGATCGAATTGGTCGGTCCTGAAGTCGCGGCTGCCGACCCACGCCTTGACATGACCGTTGGCGGGATCGATGGCGACGAATCCCGCCTGTAAGCGGCTTTTGTCGGCGCGAAGTTTGGCGATGAATTCTCTGTTGCTCTTCAGCTGCGCCAACGCCGCCGCTGGTGTCGCGCCGGCGTCAATCGCGCTGCGGTAGGTCGGGGTTTCTTTGATGAACGAATCGAGCAAGGCCGATTGTTTTTTCCAAAAATAACCGAACGGCTGCACGCGCCGCCGCTGCGCAACGTAGGCGTGGGTGTCCGTCGATAACAAGCGCTCGGAGCTCAGGCCCCACTCTACGTCGGCGACCGCTTGCAAGGTCTCCATCTGGCGATTTACCGCTTGGTTGGCAAGCGCCTGTAAACGCGAGTCGATGGTGGTATGGACGATCAAGCCGTCGGTATAAATATTCTTGTCGTTACGGTCCGCCCAACCGATCAACCATTTGCGAATCTGCGCGGCAAGATGCGGGGTGGGGCCGACGGCTTCCGGCTGGCGTTCGAAATCGAGGCGGATGGGGCGGATTTTTTGCCGGTTGAATTCGACCTCGCTCAACACCCCGCGCTTGACCATTTGCGCCAGCACGACGTTGCGGCGCTTGAGCGAGCGCTCGGGATTGAGCACCGGGTTGTAATAGGCGGTGCCTTTTAACATGGCGATCAGCGTCGCGCTCTCGGTGACATCGAGTTTCCGCGCCGGCTTGTCGAAGTAGGTGCGCGCAGCCATTTCGATGCCGAAGGCGTTGTAGAGAAACGGCATGGTGTTGAGATAGGTTTCGAGGATTTCTTTTTTGCTATAGGCGTACTCGATCTTGATCGCGGTGATGGTCTCTTTTATTTTTCTGTTGACGGTCCGCTGGCGGCCGATTTCCTCCGGATACAGATTGCGCGCGAGTTGCTGGGTGAGCGTGGAGCCGCCCTGCGGATCGCCGATAAAAGTCCGCAGGATTCCGCTTGCCATGCGCAGCAAATCGACGCCGTAATGGTTGTAGAAGCGGTGGTCTTCGGTGGCGATCAGGGCCGTGATCACATGGGGCGAGATTTGATTTAATCGCACCCACTCGCGGTTCATTGGCTTGAGCGTCGCGAGGCGCCGGCCATCGGCGGAAATCAGCACGCTGGGTTGGTCGATCTTGGCTCGCCGTAGATCGGCGATACTCGGCGTGAACGGGATCAAAATGACGCCGTAAACCAACAAGAGCGCCAGTCCGAGACCGCCCAATATGGCCAGTCCCTTGGCCCCATGAAGCAGTCTGGCCGACATGCTCAAGTTAGGATCGAGGGCGGCCCGGATGTCGGCCGGCAGCCAATCGTATAATTTTTTTAATCGTCCGGCAGTATGGGCGTATTCAGCCACGATGATTCCTTTGTTTTCTCCGGCATTCGTCGCAGTTCCAGCGCTGCAATCTGCTTTGACGAATCGCCGGTGACATAAGTTTATGTCACCGGCATTTATTGTATGCGATGGAAAAAAGAACTAAAGGGGCGAGTCTTTGGCACCGTCCGGCAAGCCGGCAAAATGCTCCAGCGCGGTCAGCAGGAATACCATCTTACGCGATGGAACATGAATCATCGAAAACTCTCCGGGCCTTGGCAAACCATCGCTCCGAGAGCCGGGGGCGGACTAGTACAAAACTTGTTCCGCCTCGAGCTGCTTGATCTCGTCGTCCGCCAGACCCAATAAATCTCTCGCTATTTCGTAGGTGTGTTGCCCCATTAACGGCGCCAGGCCGCGCACCTCACCGGGCGTCTCGGAAAGACGTATGGGGAGATTTTCGGTGGTGATATTGCCGGCTTCAGGCTCGGTCATTTCGACCAAGAAGCCGGTCGCGGCATATTGCCGGTCGCGTTTGAATTGATCTTCCACTTCTTGAACCACGGCGGCGCACACGCCGGCGCTTTGTAAACTTTCCATGATGTCGTAAGGATCTTGCTGCACGGTCCATTGACCGACCCACTGGTCCAATTCTTCCCGGTGCCGCACCCGCCCCAGGTGGGTGGCGAACTTGGCAGCGGGCTTGGCTGGAGATTTTTTCTGCACCACACCAGTAAAACTTTCCCATTCAGCTTGCGTGTAGACCGAGATCGCGCACCAACGGTCTTTGCCTTGGCATGGGTACGCTCCGTAGGGCGCCGCGATCAAGCTGCGGTTGCCCTGGGGTTTGGGGTCGCGCCGGTTCACGGAGTATTCCATATATTTGGGGCCGAGGAGCGAAGCGCCGATTTCCAGCTGGGCGTTATCGATCATGTCGCCGCGGCCGGTCACCGTTCTCTGCAGCAAGGCGGCGACGACTCCGAACGCGCCGGCGACACCGCCCATGAAATCCGGGTGCTGGGTTCTCGCTTCCGCGGTCGGCGTGGTCGCGTCGGGATAATTCCACAAATAAGTAGCGCCCATGTTGTTGATCACGTTCGGGCCGTAGCTCAAGTCGGTGGCGTGGGGGCCGGTGCAGCCCATGCCTTTGACGCGGATCAGAATGCACGCCGGGTTGATTTCCTGGAGCTGAGGATAATCGAGGCCCCACTTCTCCAAGATGCCCAGGCCGAAGTTTTCGATGAGGACATCGGACTTTTGCACCAATCGCTTAACCAGGTCGCGTCCTTTGGCGGTTTGCATATTCACCGTGAAGGACTTTTTGCCGCGCTGAAGTTTCATGAAATCGGGCTTCTTGTTCCATAACTTTGGATCTTCGCCGCGGTGGCCGTCGCCGCGCAGGCGGGTTTCGCAACGGATGACTTCGGCGCCGAATTCACAGAGCACCCGGCCCACCGTCGGTCCAGCGGCGCCGGTGGTCAACTCGACGACGCGAATGGCTGCAAGGGGTAAGTCGCTCATTGGCTCTCCAAAATGCGGGAGTGGTGGAGCAATGGAGTGTTGGGTTTTCCGGATGGCCCATCATTCCCATCCTCCATCACTCCATGCTTATTTTCAGATCACTCCCGCGGCTCTCAACGCGACGAGATCGTCATGGGACAGCCCTAGCTCGCCGCAATAGATTTCCTGATTGTGTTCGCCGAGTAGCGGCGCTGACCGGTGCATGGAGCCAGGGCACTCTGTCAGTCGCGGCACGCCGGCGAACTGCATATATTTGCCGACCACCGGATGATTCATTTCAACAAAGAGCTCGCGCGCCTTGGTCTGGGAGCACTCGACAAATTCACCGGCGGTGTTGATCGGTGTGACGCTGATGCGGCGCTTCTGTCCTTCCTCGTACATTTCCTCTTTGGTAAAGCCGCGGCAGAATTCCGCAATAGCGGACTGAACGATGGCCGGGTTTTGGCGCCGATAGGTGGTCTTCTCGAACTCGGGGCCTGAAATCGATGGGGGTCGCCCCATCCAGTCCACCAGACGGCGCCATTGTTCTCTGGCGACGATGAAGAAACGCACGTAGCCGTCTTTGACGGCAAAGGGATCGTAGAGATCTGCCTCTTGGCCGTTTCGTTTCGGGCGCGCCGGTTTGGCGCCGCTGGCGCTATAATGTGGGATGGCGTAGCCGGCGATATGGGCGGCGCATTCATGCATCGAGGCGTCGATCTGTTGGCCGCGCCCGCTGGTCACTCTGTGAAAGAGGGCGACTGCAATGGCGACGGCGGCGTAGGTTCCAGCCATGCCATAGGCGAGTTCACCCGCCGGTTGAATCGGTGGCTTGCCCTGTTCTCCGCCGATGTACAATAAATTGCCTAGCGCAATGCCGGCGAGGTCATCGGCTTGGTAATTGCGCCAGGGACCGGACCGGCCGAAGGGCGTGATGGAGGCGACGACAATTTTTGGATTGACGGCGCTCAACTGCGCGTAGTTCAACCCGAGCCTGTCCGATAGCTCGGGCGAATAGGTTTCGATGACAACGTCAGCCTTGCCCGCCAGTTGGAGAAAAATCGCCCGGCCGTCGGCGCTCTCCAGATCGAGCGTGATGCTGCGTTTATTGGTGTTGAAGTGGAGATGGTAAAGGCTGGTTTCCGGATGCGGAATATCGTCCTTGAACGGCGGAATCCGCCGCGACTGCTCGCCCGCGGGCGCTTCGACCTTGATAACGTCGGCGCCCATGTCAGCCAGAAGTTTGGTGCAATGCAGTCCCGGCGGCCCGGCCAAATCAAGCACACGATAACGTGATAAGGGTCCGCTGCGCGGCGATGATTCCATGACTAATCCGGCTGCTCAAGGGATGTTCAGGACGTTAGTTACTTGTGATTTTCTTCGCGACGAGTGATTGTGAAATTGTCTTGCCGACGCAAGTATTAGCACTACGCGAAAGCGGCCACTCCACCCCAGGGCGAACGCCCTTCGCCCCTATAGTCGGATTTCCGCTGTATTTTTTTTGCGTTCTTTGTGCTCTTTACGGTTAATATTCCGATTCCGCAGGGCAACTCCCCAGGTTTCAGCACTTCCGGCAGATCAGATCTCCTTTGGGAAACGGCAAGAGCACGCAATCGACGCGCGGATCGCTGTGGGCGCGTTCCAGGAGTGCTGTCTGGTAGCGCGGCGAGGTGACGTTATCGACGATCAGCCAGCCGCCGGGAACCAAGCGCGGCACGACCAGCTCGTAGATCTTGGCGTTCAACTCGGGCGGCTCGATGTCGGAGAAGCAAAAGGCGAGCGGTTCGGACCGGCCGGCGAAGTCGAAAGCGTCGCCATGAAAGACTTCGACCACATCGGCGGCGCCGGCGCGGGAGATGTTTTCTTTCGCCAAGGCTACTTTTTTTTCACTCAAATCGACGGTGGTCAGCTTCACGCCCCTAACGCGGGCGGCCAACGACAGCCAGAGGCTGGAGTAGCCGCCGCTGCTGCCGAGTTCGAGAATTGCGCCCGCCGGAGCGGATAGCGCCAGCAGCGCAAGAGTTCGCGCGACATCGCTGTCGACGCTGCGCAGCGACGCTTGATCGCGCGCCAATTGCTCTTCCATGGCGCGCATGACTTGCCGCATGGCGGGGGAAATATCATGAAACATGGACGTCTGCCTCGATATTCTCATAGGGCACGCTGCGCCGATTGATCTGCTCTTCGATATCGTCGGGAAAGAGATTTTCACTGAGCATGGCAAAGTCGCCGTAGGCACCGTGCACCGGACCGAGCAAATTGCGTTCGGCGAGCAGGCCGGCCTTGCGTGTGCCGAACTTGGGCAACTGCGAGCGATATTTCTGGTAGCACTCGTACCAATTGCGGGTCATCTGAATGTAGTAGTCCAAGGGCACCGGCGGCTGCTCGGCTTCTTTGCATAGTGCCGTCGACGGCTCGCGGCGCCACTGCTGCGGCCGCGGCATGATCGCTCGGGACATCAGATATTCGAAGCAGCCGGTGGTCGACTTGACCGCTTCCTCGACGGTCTTAAATCCATGCGGCCGCGCCATCTCGATGCCTGACACGAAACTTGGTTGCACTTGGC
>JBGTCC010000143.1:0-3869 GCA_041749055.1 Thermodesulfobacteriota bacterium
TGTTTTCACTCACGCCTCGCGCTTCACGGCTCGGCGCGCAATTGCGCTGTTTGGGTTTGGTTGATTGCGAAATCGCTGTCGGTATTTTCGATCGCCACGCGATAAACTTCGCGCGCTCTTACCTGCGTCACGTAGCCGTTACGCACGTCATTCAAGACGCGCTCGGGGTCGCGTTCGAAGGGGTTGCCCAAGCCTCCGCCGCCGGGAGTGTCGAGGCAAAAAACTTCGCCGGGGTGCATGACATGGTCGGAGAAGCGCGAAGGGATGACGCGTTCATTGATTTCGCCGGGGTTCAACACGCAGTGGCCGGTCTTGCCGTCGGAGCCGCCGTCGATGCCCTTGGGCGCGACACTGTGCTTGGTTGAACGTAGCGAAAAGCGCGCGTCGTTGTCGAGCACTTCATACTCGCGGACAAAGCCCAAGCCGCCGCGGAACTTGCCGGCGCCGCCGGAGTCGGTGATAAGCTCGAAGCGTTTCACGCGGGTGGCGAATTCCGACTCGATGATTTCAATCGGCGCGATTTTCGCATTCGACTGATTGACGTTGGTACCGGACACGCCGTCCTTGCCGCTGCGGCCGCCGGAGCCGCCGCCGAAGATTTCATACTGTACGTAACCCTTGCCGGTCTTATTGCTGCGGCCGCCAATGATAATCGACCGGCTGCTGCAGCCGTCACCGACTTTTTTATGGGGCGTGATCTGGCTCGACGCTTCGAGCAGCGATTCCACCAGGGCGTGGACGGTGGGGTTGTAGGTATTCACCGGCGCTGGGAAAGTCGGGTTGACCACGCTGCCGTCGCGCACTTTGATTTCGATGCAGCGGGCGAGACCGTAATTGATCGGCAGCGCTGGATCGACCAGGCAGGTGAGCAGGTAGGCGCAGGCGGCGCGCACGATGGTCGGGCGAATATTCGCCGGCCCCTTGGTCTGATCGGCGCTGCCGGTGAAATCGAATAGTAAGCGGTCGCCTTTTTTCTCCATGTGCACATGCAAGCGCACCGGTTTGTCGAGGTCGACGCCGTCGCTGTCGACGAAGCGCTCGCCGGTGCCCTCGCCGTCGGGCCAGGAGGCGATCTCGGCGCGGACTTTAGCTTCGGTCAGGGCGAATAGCTCGTCGAAGGACTGTAAAATCGTGTCTTTGCCGTAGCGCTCCATGAGCTCTTGAAAGCGCCGCTCGCCCAAGCGCGCCGCGCCGACCTGGCCGCGCAGGTCGCCGATGACTAATTCCGGCGTGCGGCTGTTGGCGGCGATCATCGCCTCGATGTCTTTGCTGATTTGCAATTTATGCACGAATTTGATCGGTGGGACATGGAGACCTTCCTGGTAAATCTCCCGCGCCTGGCTCCAGCAGCTGCCCGGCACCGGGCCGCCGATGTCGCTCTTGTGCGCCAGGTTCGCCGCGAAGCCGACCCATTCGCCGTGAAAAAATATTGGCGACAACACCGCCATGTCGGGAGCGTGGGGACTGCCGCCGAGATAGGGATGGTTGGTGATGAAGGCGTCGCCTTCATGGACTTCGTCGGGCGTATAACTTTTCAAGATACCCGCGGCGCAGGCGGGAAAGGCGCCCATATGCAGCGGCAGGACGACATGCTGGGCGACCACTTCGCCCTGGCGATTGAGCAGCGCGCAGCTGGCGTCTTGCGACTCGCGAATGATCGTCGAGTAGCCGGTGCGGAATAGCGAGTTCTGCATCTCCTGGACGATGCCAGCGAGACGCGCTTGGATGACTTGCAGAGTGACGGGATCGACAGCTGACATACTACCTCGTTCTCCGATTGGAACGTCTGAAACACTTGGAACTTTTGGAACGCTTCTGTCTGACAGTTCCAGCGGTTCCAATCGTTCCAAAGGTTCCAGTCGTTAAGAAAGTCATTTCTTTTCCCGGATGATGATGTTGCGATATTCATCGACGACTGCTTCTTGCTCAGGTTGAATTACCGTCGTGGTGTCCAACTGTTCGACGATGGCCGGGCCGGCGAGTTGGTGGCCGGGTTCGAACAGGTCGCGGTTGTAAACCTGGGTGGTGAGCACGCCATGCTCCTTGCCGAAGTAGACTTTGCGTTCACCGAGTTTGGCTTGCTTGACTTTGCGCCCGGTAACTTTGCCCGGCGATAGTTTGGCCTGTGGCACCAAGCCGAGGGAGATCAAGCGCAAGCTCACTAGCTCCACCGGTTCACTCTCGGCTTTATGACCGGAGTTCTGCTCGTGCATGGTGTCGAAACGGCCGCGCATGATGGTCAGATCATGCTTCGTGTATGGCGGCATTGGCGATGGAACGGTGAGCTCGTAACCCTGGCCGGCGTAGCGCAGATCGAGATAGGGCTCGATCTTGATCTCTTCGTCGGTGAAGCCTTCGCTCATGAGATCGGCTTTAGCGCGCTCGATCAACTGATGAAACATATGGTTGATCTCGGTTAAATCGAGATCGTCGAGGCCGACCAGTTTCGACCGGACATAGTCATGCTTCACGTCGGACATTAACAAACCCAGCGCCGAGTGGACGCCTGGTGTGAGCGGCACGAGCACCGATGGAATTCCCAAGTCGAGCGCCATGCGACCTGCGTGCATCGGCCCGCCGCCGCCGAAAGCGACCAGGGTGAAATCGCGGATGTCGTAGCCGCGCGCGGAGGACACCGCCTTGATCGCTTCTTCCATCTTGGCGTCGATGATTTTCAACACGCCATCGGCGGCTTCGAGGAGGTCGAGCTGCAACGGCTTGGCGAGCTTTTCATCCAGGACGCGCTGCGCTTTTTCCTTGTCGAGTTTCATCCGGCCGCCCAAGAAATGGTTCGGATCAAGCACGCCGCAAACCATATTAGCATCGGTAACCGTGATGTTTTCGCCGCCGCGGTCGTAGCACACCGGTCCGGGATCGGCGCCGGCGCTGTCGGGGCCCACTTGCAAGCCGCCCACTGCGTCGATGCGCGCGATGGTGCCGCCGCCGGCGCTAACGGTATGGATGTCGAGCATCGGCAGGGCGATCGGGCGCAGGTTAATTTTCCCTTGCGTGGTGATCACCGGATTGCCTTCGTGGATCAGCGCGACATCGCAGCTGGTGCCGCCCATGTCGAAGGTGATGATGTTGTTGATGCCGACGCGCTCGCAGGTGCCCATGGACGCGATGACGCCGCCGGCGGGGCCGGAAAGCACCGTCGCCACCGGTTTTTCCGCCGAGCCTTTGAAGGTCGACACGCCGCCGTTGGATTGCATGATGTAAAGTTTGGGCGTGTTCACGCCCAGGTCTCTCAGGCGATCGCCAAGATGGTTCAAATAGGTCGCCATCACCGGCTGGATGTAGCCGTTAATCACCGTGGTGCTCAAGCGGTAGAACTCACGGATTTGCGGCAGAACTTCGTAGGACAAAGACAGCCGCGCCTCGGGAAATTCCTCGGCGAACAGCTCTTTGATCTTGAGCTCATGATCGGGATTCAAAAAAGAAAACAAGCAGCACACCGCCACCGATTGCACGCCCTTTTTCTTGAGCCGGCGGATCGCCGCGCGCGACGCTTCGACGTCGATCGCTTTGAGCACGTTGCCTTTGAAGTCGACGCGCTCGGGAATCTCTTCGGTCAAATACGGCGGCGCGAGCAAGCGCGGCTTCTCGAAAAACAGATCGTAGGTGGCCGGGCCGTAGCCGCGGGTCTGCTCCATGACTTCGTAGATGCCGCGAAACCCCTGGGTGACCATCAAGCCGGTCTTGGCGCCTTTCTCCTCGAGCAGCGCGTTAGTGCCGACGGTGGTGCCGTGGCAGAAGAATGAAATATCGCCGGCGGCCACGCCCTGGTCGATCAGTTCTTTGACGCCGTTCAACACCGCTTGAAACGGCTCCTTCGGTGTCGACGGAACTTTGGTGATGGCGATCTCGCC
>JBGTCC010000144.1:0-3948 GCA_041749055.1 Thermodesulfobacteriota bacterium
CATCAAAGGAAAGCCCCAGACCAGCAGCATGAGATTGAGCCGGTCGAGGGACTCCAGCGGTGGAAAGCGCTTTGACATCGCGGTCATTTTCTTGTGTTTGAGATGGCGCTCTTGCAGCAGGTAGATCAGACTGACGCCGAAGGCGAGGGCGAACACGGCGTTGCCGAGAAACGCCAGCGTGACATGCAACGGCAACCAGAACGATTCCAGTCCGGGCGGAATTTCCGCGCCCGCTTTGCCGAAGGCCAGCGCCGCCAAGCACATCAGAAATGCCAGCGGCGCGACGATGCCGCCCAACACCGTCAGCCGGTACTTGAGTTGGATCAGCAGATAAACACCGACCATCAACCAGCTCTTGAACAAGAGCGCCTCGCCCATCAGGGCCACCGCGGCAAAGCCCTCGTTGGCAAAGCGCACGAGCAGCGCAGCGGTATGGAAGGCCAAACCGAACGCCAAGGCCAGCGCCGGCAGCTTGGACGCCGTGTCCTTGCGAAAGACGAAATAGAAAAAGCTCGCCGCGGTGACGAGATAAATCATCGCGGTTAGCTTAACCAAGGTTACTTCCATAGGGCAGGGATCATTATAGGCTAACCCTGTCTGCCTTCAAGCCAATTAACGGCGTCAAGATGCATACCTGTGAGGCCATTTAACTCGACTTTCGCTTATTCATCAGTGCCTGAAGGCAGGAAGGGCGGACACATAGGTCCGCCCCTACGGCAGAAAACCTGGATGCCGGCGCGCGCCGGCATGACGGAACTTGTCTTCGCCTGAGAGACTGCGTCGCGATTGTCATTCCGAGGTGAAACCGAGGAATCTCGTCTTGGTAAGTGGCTGACAAGCCGAGATTCTTCGCTGACGCTCAGAATGACAGAAGGGACATGAACGTAGTAGGAATTGCAGTCGGTCCTAGACTCACCGAACCGCCAGGTTGGCGGCTTGCCGAACCGTCCCATCTTTAATGCCTCGATCCTTCGTCCCTACGCTTAGCCGGCGTTTGGAAACTGACGTAACCGCGGCGCGAACGGTCTTGGCCGAACCGGCATTAGCAAGCGGCTCCCGTGCGAGTTGCGCCGCCGCCACCTTTCGCACACCACCGGCCGGCGCTTTCACCGGCTTCGCAGCGGCACGAGCTTGAGCTGCCAAAAACAGTTGAATCTTTTCCGGCGGCAGATTCACCCGGTAACCGGCGGGAATCACCTTTGTACCCGTCTCCAACGCCGGGTTCCATTGGAAAAAGGCGTCCTGGGAGATCGCCGCCGGCTTGAGCACAGCGCCCACCGCCGTCGCTTTTTTAATTTCCACCTCGCTCAAAACCAGCGGCCGGTGCAGCCGCAAAAAGGGGAAATGTTTGTCCGGCTGGCTGGCGATCTCGACCACGGCAAGAAACTCGGCGTAAAAGTTCTTCGACGCGAAGCCAAAGGTCGGCGATCGATAGCGGCGAATCAGTTCGACCAAGTCGCGCGAGCCGACGCTCTCAATGCCGCGAAAGATCCCTTCGGTGCCGTGATTGTAAGCCGTCAGCGCCAACGGCCAACTGCGAAGTATACGATAGTTCTCTTTCAACAACCGCGCCGCCGCTCGGGTCGACGCCATCGGATCGCGCCGCTCGTCCACCGCGCCGTCGATGCGCATAAATTTCTTGCCGGTCGCGGGGATAAACTGCCACATGCCGACAGCGCCGGCACCGGAGCGCGCACGAACGTTGAAGGACGACTCCACCAGCGGCAAGTAAGCCAACTCCCCCGGCAGACCCTCGGCGCGGAAGATTTTCTGCATCTGCGCAATATAGCGGCCGGAGGTCCTCAGCCCCTCCCTGAAAGGTTCCTTGGCGCCGCGTTGGCTGCGCACCCGGCTCTCGTCGTCTGCCAGGTCGTACTCTGTGGCAATACGTATTCGCTCGTGGCGAACCAGAGCACGACCCTGCTCGGTTTCGGCCGCCCGCACCACGCTGTAGATTTTCCCCGGATCCAGGGGATCGAACAGAATAACTTCACCGTAACTATAGCGGGTGAAAACCTGTTGCCAGAAATTCACCGCGCCCTGCAACCCCGCCGGCACCGGAAATGGACTTTGCTGAGCGCCAAGCGCAAAAGGGGGAAAAGGCTCAAGCAGCAAAATGAGCAGTAAAGAAAGTGCGTGTCGAGACATGGTTGGGTGCGGAAAATTGATTGATAATAGCAAACAGGTTAGAGTCAGTCAAAATTCTTTCGAGATTTGGCTTGCCGCGTTACTTTCATCTCTCCTGCTGGGTGCTACTGCTGATTTGCCTCTCTGCTGGTTGCCGCTCGTCCGATCAGGAACGTCGGCCCAATTATCTCGTTGTCGGCATCGAAGCCAATCCGTCACAGCTCGATCCGCGCTATGCCACCGACGCCAACGCCGTGCGCATCGGCCATCTGATCTACAATTCGCTGTTGCGCGCCGACAAAAAGATGCAGTTGCAACCCGAGTTGGCCGAGAGCTGGGGCCGGCTCGATGAGCGCACTTTTCAATTCGATCTACGCGACAATGTCAAGTTTCACGACGGCCGGCCGCTCACCGCCGCCGATGTCAAATTCACTTTTGAATCGATCCTCGATCCCGCCAACCGTTCGCCCAAGCGGGCGTTGCTCAAACCACTTCAAGCCATCGAACTAGCCGGCAGCCATCGGCTCCGCTTCCATTTAAACGCGGCCCATGCGCCCTTTGTCGAGCACTTCACGCTCGGAATCGTGCCCCAGGGATCGCCGGCGGACCATCGCCCACCGCCCGGTTCCGGGCCATTTATGTTGGCGAAATACGAATCTGGCGAACAAGTTTCGCTCAAAGCCAATGCCAACTACTGGGAAAACGAACCGGCGCTGGACGGCTTGGTATTCAAAATCGTCCCCGACGCCATGGTGCGCGCCTTGGAGTTTAAGCAAGGCGCCATCGACTTCATGCAAAACGATCTTGAGCCCGACATGCTACCCTGGCTGAAGAGCCAGACCCATGCCGATGTCACCGCCCATCAAGGCACGACGTTTCAATACATCGGCATCAACTTGACCCACCCGATCCTGAAACAGCTCAAAGTGCGCCAGGCCTTGGCCCATGCCATCGACCGCGGGCGCATCATTCGCCATTTGCTCAAAGACGCCGCGGTCGCCGCCAACGGCCTGATCTCGCCGCTAAACGAAGCCTACGACGAGAGCCTCGTGGTATGGCCCTACGATCCAGTCAAAGCCAAGCAGCTGCTCGACGACGCCGGCTTCACGGACCCCGACGGCGACGGTCCAAGAGCGCGCTTTCGGCTGTCCTACAAAACCACCAATATCGATCTGCGCCGGCGCATCGCCGAAGCGTTAAAAGAGCAACTGCTGCAGGTCGGCATCGAGTTGGAAATCCGCAGCTACGAGTGGGGGACGTTTTTTAGCGATGTTAAAAAAGGCAACTTCCATCTCTACTCGCTCGCCTGGGTCGGCATCCGCGACCCGGACGTTCTGCATCAAATCCTGCATTCGGCCAGCGTTCCGCCCAACGGCGACAACCGCGGCCGTTACGCCAACCCGCAAGTCGATCGCTTGCTCGAGCGCGGCCGCGTCACCATGGAACCGGCGGAGCGCAAGCGCATTTACGGTGCGGCGCAACGGCTGATCGCCCTTGACCTGCCCTTTGTGCCGCTATGGTGGCAGAAAAACGTCATTGCCCAGACGACCAACGTCCAAGGCTTTATCCCCTATCCCGACGGCGACTTGATCTCATTGAAGAATGTATCGTTGCGCTAAATCGCCATTCATACTCGTCGGGCGACCGGCGGTCGCCCGTCCGCCTCTGTGAATTCAAATCCATGAAACGTTACGTCATCCATCGGCTTTTGCTCCTGCTGCCGACTCTGTTCGGCGCGCTGTCATTGGTGTTCCTGCTGGTTCACTTGATTCCCGGCGATCCGGTCGAAGTCATGCTCGGCGAGACCGCCAGCGGCGCCGA
>JBGTCC010000145.1:0-5387 GCA_041749055.1 Thermodesulfobacteriota bacterium
GCACCGGCAAATCGGTGTCTATCAACGCGATGATCCTAAGCCTGCTGTTCAAGTCAAGCCCCCAGGACGTCAAATTCATCATGGTCGATCCCAAGATGCTCGAATTGACCGCCTACGAAGACATTCCGCACCAGCTGGTCCCGGTGGTCACCGATCCGAAAAAAGCCGCGGCCGCGCTGTTCTGGGCGATGGATGAAATGGACCGCCGTTACCGTCTAATGAGAGAAAAAGCCGTGCGCAACATCGACGGCTACAACCGGGCCATCGAGAAAGAGTCGGGGCATAAGAAGGATTTGATCCAGCTGACCGAAGAGGAACCGGTGGAAGAAAGGCCGTTGGTAGGCGGCAGGCTGTCGAAAGACGCACCCTTTGTCCATGGCCACCTGCCGCGCATTGTCATCATCATCGACGAATTGGCCGATCTCATGATGACCGTGGGAAGAGACATCGAAGAATACATTACCCGCCTGGCGCAAAAAGCCCGCGCCGCCGGCATTCATTTGATCCTGGCCACCCAGCGTCCATCGGTGGATGTCATCACCGGCCTGATCAAGGCCAACTTTCCGGCGCGCATTTCATTTCAAGTGACCACGCGCATCGACTCGCGGACGATCTTGGACTCCATGGGCAGCGAGAAGCTCCTCGGCAACGGCGACATGCTCTTTCTACCACCGGGAACGGCGCGGCTAACCCGCATCCATGGCGCCTTCGTCTCCGACCAGGAAGTGCGCAGAGTGATGAAATTTATCAAACAACAGGGCCGGCCCAACTACCGCACAGATATTCTTGAAGCCAAAAGAGACATCGAAGCCGCGGCTGCCGCCGATGAAGAATACGACGAAATGTACGACCAGGCAGTCGCCATCGTCACCGAGACCCGGCAGGCGTCGATCTCTATGATTCAACGGCGATTGCGTGTAGGCTACAACCGCGCGGCGCGGATGGTCGAAGTGATGGAACGCGACGGCGTCATCGGTCCCGCCGACGGCGCCAAACAGAGAGAAGTTTATGCGCAAAAAATCGAAGAAGATTAGGCAAATTTTTGGGGCGATCCTGCTCGGCTCGGGCCTCTTTTCTACGGTAAATCTTCAGTCCGGCCGCGCCGCGGAGTCCAACGGCGCCGAACCGATCATCGACGCGCTGCAGCGAACCTACGATGCCACGGTCGACTTCGTCGCCGACTTTCGCCAGGAAACCGAAGTCAAGACTCTCGGCCGGAGTCTCAAGGCGTCGGGCAAGCTCTCGTTCAAGCGCCCCGGCAAAATGCTGTGGAACTACGAAACTCCCAAGGGGCAATTCGTATTGGCCGACGGCAAGCATCTGTTTTTCTACCAGCCCGAGCAGAATCAAGTGATCAAGAGCCCGCTCAAAAACGCCTTTCGCGGCGATATTCCGCTGTCGTTTTTGTTGGGCCTCGGCAATCTCAAGAAAGATTTCAACGCCACCCTCAAAGCCAGCGACGAGAGCCAAAACGTCCTGAGACTAGAACCCAAGGGCGAGGCCGGCGGCCATAACGAGATTCTCGTCGGCGCCAGCAAAGCGACCTCTGACATCCTCTGGGTGAGCGTGCGCGATGCCGCCAGCAATCTGACCACATTGCGCTTTTCCGCTATGCGCAAGGGCGTCGGCATCAAAGATTCCCTGTTTCAGGTGCAGATCCCCAACGGCGCCGATGTCGTCGAACTAGGCCAATGATGACCAAACAAAAATTCAGCATCGTCAGCCTCGGTTGTGCTCGTAATTTGGTCGACTCCGAGGTCATGGCCGGCCTGCTGCAGAAAAGCAACTACGAGATCGTCGCGGAGCCTAGCGATGCCGATATCGTCCTGGTCAACACCTGCGGCTTTATCGGCGCCGCCAAGGAAGAGTCCATCGATACCATTGTCGAGGTCGGCCGCCTCAAGGAATCCGGCAGGCTAAAAAAACTCGTGGTCGCGGGCTGTCTTTCGCAGCGTTATCCCACCGAGCTGGCGGCGGAACTGGCGGAGGTCGATTTATTCATCGGCACTGGAGAGGTGCCGCGCATCGCCGAGATCTTGCGCGAGCATGAAGCGACCCGGCAGCGCCAATATGTCGGCTTGCCGAGTTACCTCTACGACCATGCCACGCCGCGAACCCGGTCGACGCCATCCCATACGGCGTTTGTGAAAGTCTCCGAAGGGTGCGATCACAAATGTGCTTTTTGCATCATCCCACAGCTGCGCGGCCCGCACCGCAGCCGCAGCATCGAGTCGGTGGTTACCGAGGCCCAACAACTCGCTCAAGCTGGAGTTAAGGAAATCAACCTGATCGCCCAGGATCTGACCGCTTTTGGACGGGACCGCAAAGACGGTACGACGCTTTACCGCCTGTTGCGCGAGCTGGCCCAGGTCGATGACATCGAGTGGATCCGCCTGCTCTATTCCTATCCCAACTTTCTCGACACAGAACTGCTCGATCTGATCGCCAACGCCGGCAAGATCTGCAAATATGTCGATATCCCCTTTCAGCATATCAGCCCCCGACTGCTGCAACGCATGCGCCGCGGCAAAAGCGGCAGCGCTGTGCGCCAATCCGTCGAGAAACTGCGTCAGGCGATTCCCGGATTGACACTGCGAACTTCGATGATTGTCGGCTTTCCCGGCGAAACCGATGAAGATTTCGCCGAGCTCCTGGATTTTGTCGAAGCCGCTAAATTCGACCGGCTGGGAGTATTCAAGTACTCTGAGGAAGAGGGCACTAGCGCCGCCAAGCTCGGCGGCAAGGTCAGCGAAGAAGAAAAGGAAGACCGCTGGCAGGAAGTGATGGATATCCAAGCCGCGGTTTCGCGGAAAAAGAATCAGGACTTGATTGACACTATCCAGAGAGTTATGATCGACGGCATTGATTCAGACTCGGGCCAGCTCACCGGTCGGACCGAGGCCCATGCGCCGGAGGTCGACGGTGTTGTCTATATAGAAAACGTCGAATCAAAGCCGGCCACTCCGGCCAACGCTGGCGCTATGCTGGATGTAAGAATCACTGGCGCATCCGATTATGACCTGATAGGTGAGACACTCCATGGCTAAAGCCGACGCAGACAAAGAAAAGAAACAGCGAAGAGACTTCCTGAAGCAGGCCTCCGAGATGCTCCAGGAGATGAAGCTCTCCTTGATGAAGGAAATGCGGGGGCGCGTCAAAGGCGAGACCGAAGGTTCCAAGGACGAAGGACGCGACACCTACGATCTCGCCAGCGACGAGCGCGACCGCGAAATAAATTTCATCTTGAACGATCGCGAGCGCGAAAAGCTCCACGCCATCGATGAAGCCTTGCAGCGTATCTCCGAAAAGACCTATGGATTATGCGAGACCTGCGAGGGAGAAATCCAGTTAGGGCGGCTCAAAGTCCTGCCCTTCACCCGCCTCTGTGTCCGCTGCCAGGAAGAGAACGAGAAGGAAAGCAAGCGGCAGAAGACCCTGGAGAACGAGCGCAGCTACCGCCGCCTCGACGCCACCGACGCCGAAGACGAGAGCTTTTAGTTTAACATCCGACTCCCTCCAGCGTGTGCCAAGCCATTAAGCCTTCAACGGCTCGACGACTTAACCTCTAGGAAACTTAACTTCCGGCAGCGGCGTAGTTCAAAGTCAAATCGGTCTGGCAAGTCGGCGTTCGCCGCGGCCGTTCACGGCAAAACTTCGTAGTATAAGGCCTTTGTCACGTCTGTCAGATTTGCCTGAAGCACTCTCGCTTCTCCAACGTTTGGTATTTTGACCGCCAACTAATCTTTCTCGGTCGAATGAACGTTCCCCGCAATATTGTTAACACGCAGATCGTCGGCCGGCTGGCGCCGAGTCCCACCGGCTACCTACACCTGGGGCACGCGCGTTCCTTCCTGCTTGCTTGGTGGCATGCGCGTTCGCGCGGCGGCCGTATCGTCTTGCGCTTGGAGGATCTCGACATCGAGCGCGTCAAGCCGGGCATGCTCGAAGCCGCGATCGAGGATCTACGCTGGCTCGGCCTCGACTGGGACGGCGAACCCTATGTGCAGTCGAGTGGTGTCAACGCCATCAATGCCGCAGCCACAGCACTCAGCGATCACGGCCTGGCCTATCCATGCACCTGCTCCCGTAGCGAGATTCAAGCGGCCATGTCGGCACCCCAGGGCGAACAGATCGAACCGATTTATCCGGGCACTTGTCGTGGCCGGTACCGAAGTCTGGCCGCGGCCGAGCAGGAATCCGGCCGGTCCGCCGCCCTGCGCTTAGCCGTGCCGAATAGGGTCGTGCGTATCGCAGACTGCATTCAGGGTGTGCATGAGTTCGACGCGAGCAAAGAGATCGGCGACTTTCCCGTTCTCCGCCGCCTCGGCATGCCGGCTTACCAACTCGCAGTGGTCGTCGACGACGCGCGCCAAGGCGTCACCGAAATCGTTCGTGGTGCCGACCTGCTCGCAAGCTGCGCCCGCCAATGGTTATTGCAGGAAGCGCTAGGCTATGAACATCCACGATGGTGGCATGTGCCGCTCGTCACCGACACTTTGGGACGCCGCCTGGCCAAGCGCAGCGACGATGTATCGATCGCCCGTCTGCGCGCCGCCGGCACCGATCCGCGGCAAATCGTCGCATGGGTTGCCCGCAGCGCAGGCATTGATGCAACAGCACGAGTCCACGCCAAGGAGTTAGTTGCCCGTTTCGATATGACCCACTTGCCCGTTTCCGAGATTCGCGTCGCCGCGTCGGATCTTGCCGATCTCGGCGTGCCGCAAAATTCTCGCAAAACGATCTAACATAATTGCCGGCGTGAAATCCGCGCCAAGTCAGCGGAATCCTCCGCGTTCTGAGCACTTGGAGAAAATCTAGAGTGAGTCGATTTAGATAGGATTGCAGTTTAGGTCTGCGATGGCGTTGCCGGAGACAAAAAATCGTCAGTCGAATTGAGATCTAGCCGGCCGCGGCTAGGCTGCAATTAAGCGCAACTCTATTGCCAAGTGACCAGATCGGTGATGACGATTTCTTCGGAGGACACCAGGGAGCGGCTGCCATCGTCCCAATGCACGTTTACCAGTTGTCCGCCCTCGCCTTCTAACTCATAAATAATCGTGCCTTCGGTCGAAGCACTGACCGTGCCTTCGATATCGAGGATCTCCTGCGCGGCGCGGCAGCGAACTCCCTTCAAGCTTACGTCAATCATCGTCCTACTCCCAAAACAGTTTTACCCAGGCCCCGGGCTACGAAAAATGGCACTCTAATCATGAACGAATTGCCAAATCAATAGCCAATTGGCGAGAAATTTCGCCAACACGGCGCCCCGGCCGGAGCCCGTGTAGCGGCAGTCATACTAGTGAATCTTGGCTTACTGGGGGTGACCGTGGCGTGTGTATCGATCAGATAACTTATTGATTTATCGAAGTTTATCCCGCCAACATCAC
>JBGTCC010000146.1:0-7802 GCA_041749055.1 Thermodesulfobacteriota bacterium
TCAGCTCGGGCGCTTCGAAGCGCCGTCGTTGCGCCGCGGCACCGGCGCGCGCTTTTCCGACGGCCTGCGCAAACTTTATTATGACACTGTGCTTTATACTGAAGATGCCTTGCGGCTGTTGATCAAGACCGTCGGCGTCGACCGTTGCCTGTTCGGCACCGAGTGTCCCGGCACCGGCTCATCCGTCGATCCGGCCACCGGCCGGTCCATGGACAATGTTAAACCGATGCTCGAGCATATCGAAAACATAAGCGCGGCGGATAAGCAGAAAATTTTCTGCGACAACGCCAAAGCTGTGTTCAATTTAAAGATATAGAAGGACGAAGAGTTCAATTCGTTCAAGCCGGCTGAAAAGTCGATCAAAACAGCCACGAGAAAGTTATGTTATCGCATGAAGAAAATAATCTGCTGACCCGTGTCGGGCCGGGGACAGCGATGGGGCAGCTGATGCGTTGTTACTGGATTCCGGCGTTGTTGTCGGAGGAAGTTCCGGCGCCAGATTGTCCTCCGGTGCGGGCGCGGCTCTTGGGCGAAGATTTGGTGGCTTTTCGCGATTCCTCCGGCAGGGTAGGCTTGCTTGGCGAGCATTGCGCCCATCGGGGCACATCGTTGTTCTTTGGCCGCAACGAAGATTGCGGCCTGCGCTGCATTTATCATGGTTGGAAATATGATGTGGCTGGGCATGTCTTGGAGACCCCGGCGGAACCGGCGGCGAGCGACTTTCGCAACAAGCTCCATCACACCGCCTATCCCTGTCAGGAAATCGGCGGGATGATTTTCACCTACATGGGTGCGCCGGCGAGCATGCCGCTGATGCCGCGCTATGAGTGGAGCGAGTTACAGCCGGGCCAGCTGTTTCCAGTGAAGTCTTTCCTCGAATGCAATTATTTGCAGGGCATCGAGGGCGACTTCGATTCTTCGCATACGTCATTCCTGCATAATAATAATCTCCAAAACGCCGAACGACTGAAACGCGACGGCGCGCCGACATTGGAAGCGGAGGGGACAGACTACGGCATGCGGGCGGTGTCGATCCGTAAGTTCGGCGCCGAACAAATTTACGTGCGCACGAGCCCGTACATCATGCCGTCGTTCAGCATCGTGCCCGGCCCGCCGACGGCCAAGTTCGAGGAAGATGACATTCGCGGCTTTCGTTTCTGGGTGCCCATCGATGATAGTTCGACTTGGCTTTATATTCTGAATATGCGCAAAAAGCCGTTCGATGAAGCCGAACTAAAAAGCCTACGCAGTTGGGTTGACTCCGACTACCGGCGTAAACGCAATCTGCACAACGATTATCTGATCGATCGCGAATCGCAGCGCACCCGGCTTTACTCGGGGATCGAAGCCATCAATCCGGCGGAACAGGACGGCTGCGCGACGGAAACCATGGGTGCTATATTCGATCGCAGTAAGGAACACCTCGGTTATAGCGATAAAACGATCATCGCCTTACGCAAGATGCTGCTTGGCGCGCTGAGCGATTTGGCTGAAGGCAAACAACCGCCTCATGTGATTAGCCATGAGCGAGAGCGCGACTTCTCGCGGCTTCGTTCGCTAAAGGCGATACTGCCGGCGGATGCCGACTGGCATAAGGTCATGGAAGGGTTGGGAAAAAACGATGGCTAACTTAATGGGTTCTATACGTTCATGCCATTCAAGTTATTCAAAACGTTGGGACAGCTGGGCAATCTTTTTTGGCGTGATGTTGGCTGCGGCGTTAATGCCGTATTCCACGGTTTCAACCTTTGCCCAGCCGTTGCAAAAGTCGGTGGCCATGGTCGGTGCCCGCAGTGGGGCGTCGTGGCCGCTGTGGATCGCTAAAGAAGCGCGGCTTTACGCCAAGTATGGACTCGATGTCGAGTTGGTCTATGCGGTCCACCCGGCGCCCATCGCGGCGGTGATTACCGGCCATGCGGCGATGACTTCGTCGGGCGGCGATCCGGCGCTGCTCGCCGCGGCCAAGGATCCGTCGTTGGTGGTGCTCGGCGGCTTCATGAACAAAGCTTCCTTCGCCATGATCGGTTCGAAGAGCGCCACCGACATGAAGCAATTGGCCGGCAAAAAGATCGGTGTCGGCAGGGTCGGCGATCCGCCCTATCATATGGCGGTCAGCCTGCTCAAGAAATTTCACCTAACGGCGCGCGATGTCCAGTGGGTGTCCATCGGCGTCGACGCCGCGGCTAGAGCGGCGGCGCTGCAAAGCGGTCTGGTCGACGCGGCCTTGATCACCGCGCCAGCTTACTTTCGCTTGCAAGCGGCAGGCTTGCCGGTGCTTGCCGTAATGCTCGATCACGACGATATTTATGTGTCGACCTATTATTTGTTTCGCCGCGATGCGCTGGGCAAGGAACGCCCGGCGGCCTTGGCTTACATCAAGTCGCATGCGGAGGCGATCAAACGATTTTACGACGACAAAGCCTTCGCCGCTGACGTGATGATCAAGTACGGCGGCACGCGCGACCGTGACGACGCCAATCGGGTTTACGATCTATATCGCAAGGCGCGGGTGCTCGAGGCGGTGCCCTACGCGCTCAAAGGTTCCGTCGACGCGGTGATCGAGCGCCAAGGAGCGGATCTCAAGGGCAGCGACCTGAGCAAGATGATCGATAACAGCCTGGTCGATCAACTGGTCAAAGAAAAATATTTCGAGACTGTCTTCGGCCCGTCCATTCGTGACGAACAGCAGCGCCGCCAGGCGCAAGCCTTCGGCCGCTAGTCAGGGATTGCGCCCGCCGCTGAATGTGCTCACGCGGTAATCGGTCGCCGACGTGCCGATAAGCGCGATGCCGTACATGAACTGACCGTCGCCCTCGCCGCGCAGAGTCACGTTGACGATCTTCTCGCCTTTTACCGGGGCGGCGCTGAGGCTGGCAATCTTGGTCGGACGGCCGGATGGGTGCATCTGTTTCACCTTGTCGGCGAATATGTTCGAGGGCACATAGGCGCGCGCTTTGTCGGCGATCAGGGCGTAGCCTTGATCGAGATTGCCACGGACAAACGTCGCTTCGGCAAACTCGATGGCGCGCTTGGTGGCGAGTGCGGTGTCATGATCGAAGTTCTCGGCGCAGCCGTCGGCCATGACCAGGAACAGGAGTATCGCGGCAAGTTTCAACATGATTGTGTTCTTCGGCTCGTTGCGGACATCTCACTTTTCTCCTTGAGCGAATCACGATTAGCGTCAATCTGGATCGCTACTACTCAACGGTTATAGCCCGCCGGCAGCTCGGTTGCGAACGGTGGGCGGCGTAGCCTGGCCGCGCAGCTGGTATCCAGTTCTCTGGCCGAACCGCTGGCGATAAATGTGACGATTAGATTGCGCGTACAAGACGATCCGTAGCTATGCGGTGTGTTGCGCAGGATCACTTGACGGCCATTGGGCAATGTCTTGAGCGCTTGCGCGCCGAACACCGCCGGTGTCGCCGGATCGATATCGCCGGAGAGCATGAGCACGGAAGTCGCGGCGCGCACGGGTTGGTAATACTCGGGGGCGATCTCAAGCCGCGGCCAGTGAGCGCAAGCCTGTTGGTGCCGATGGGTGCGATACTCGCCCATGAAGGTGCGAGCCGTGGCGCGCGCCAGTTCCTGATCATCGATGAGGGGAAGGGACTCCGAGCAGGTAGTGCTCAGATAGGCGCCGAAATAAACCCGGAACTCCGGTGGCGCGGCGGAGCGTGCGATAATTTGAACATAGGGAGTCCAATCTCCTTGGGCAGCGCTAACGATGGTTAAGGGTAACAGGCCGGCGGTGCGATGGTTGTAGAGCAAGGCCAACAGCCGTACGACGAATACGCCGCGCGACAGCATAGCCGATTGCACAGCTTTAGTTGCCGGATGAGCCACTTGGAAATCCACTGGGCCCTTGCCGAAGGATTGCAAAAGCTGAGCGAATTTTTCTATCAGTTTGGGAAAGGCGGTGTTGCAGGTGTCATCGGCGGCGCAATCTTGAAACAGCCGGGTCATCGCCTGTTCGGCGCCTTCGGCGAACTGCAGTGGCAGCTTGGTGGCGGGAGTGGCAACTCCAGCTAGGACCGCGCTCCGCACCGGGTCGGGATAGCGGCGCAGGTATTCGAGGATCGCCTGGGAGCCATGTGAGATACCGTACAAATTGATCTTGTCGTAACCTAATGCGAGCCGGACCTCTTCAAGATCATCGATCCCCAGCGAAGTGTTGTAGAACTTCAGGTCGGCGATCCGTTCGAGCTTTTCGCGGCAAGCTTGGATGGCCGCGAGGTCGAACAGTTCGCCAAAGAAGCTTTGCACCTTGCTCCGATCGGTCGGGAAATCGCATTGCAGCCCGTTGGAATCGCCGGTGCCGCGCATGTCGACGAATACCAGGTCGCGCTCGCGGCGCAACTCGCGCATGACCGTATCTTCACCAGCGCTGGCGATTCGTGCCGCGGCTTGGCCCGGCCCGCCGGCCAAATAGAAGACCGGGTCAGCCTTGGCTGCGGAACTTCGTGCCGGTAGGACAACGATATTGAGCGCAATCCTGCGGCCGGTTTTTGCCGCGCGATTTTCGTAGACTTGATGTTTACCGCAGAGCGCGGCTTCTTTGTGTTTGGCAAAAGTGCAGGAGGTTAGTTCGATGGTGGTTTGTCTCGTTTCGGTGACTGGCGCAGGCGTGACGGTTGCGCATGAGGATGCGATAAAAAGGGCGAGCATTGCGACATAACGGAGGACATCATCGGTGCGCGGTAGGTTCCAACCGCTAGGAAACCTGGATTCCCACCTGCGCGGGAATGACGGAAGCGGAGCCGCCTTCGCATCGATGGAGTCAAAAGCCGTCGGCTTGAAACTGAATGCGGCCAAGATCGCGCCTTGCTAGATGGGCCAGCGCAGCCAGTGCGCCAGGCTCTTGCCCATGATCCATTCTTTATCGTCCGCCGAGAGAAAGTCCATTTCTTCGGTGAACAGGGTGACATTTTGCCGATAGGAAACCGGCGATTGCGACAGGTCGGTGCCCCACATGATCCTTTGGGGACCGAAGGCGTCGACGACTCTACGCACCTGCAGATGGAGCGTGGGATAGGGATAGTTCTCGGCGACATAACAGGGCAGGCAGGAAGCTTTGACCGCGACGTTGGGCAGTCGCGCGAAGGTCAGCAATACATCGACTCCTGGTGCGAGGTCTTTGCCGCGCCATTGCACGTTCAAACCCATGTGGTCGACGATCACGCGCAGTCCTGGGTGGCGCTCGGCGATCTTGCCGATGGCTGCGACGGCGAAGGGCGCGAAGATCATCACCGGTATGTCATAGCGTTCACAGTCGGCCCAAAACCAATCGGCGGTGCCGTCGTCGAGAAATGCATGGGTGCCGCTGTGGCGAAAGCTAATCCGGAAGCCTTTCATGCCCGGCTGTTTGAGCCAAGCGGGCAGATTGTCTTTGCTCGCCGGGTCGTTGAGCGGCAACTTGCCCATGACGGCAAACCGGTCGGATTGTTTTTGCGCCGCTTCGAGAGCGTAATCATTGCGATAGCCGTCCCAAGAAGGCGGCACGAGTATCACCCGGTCGACGCCGGCACGATTCATTTCCTCCAGCAGGCGCTCGTAGGTCAGCGGATTTTCCTGGTGCGGTTTGGAAGCGTCCTCTTTGATGTGAGGCCGTTCCGGCGAGTCGGCTTGCCAGATATGGACTTGGGCATCGATGATTTTCATCAGAAGGCAATAGGCAGCAGGCAACAGGTAACAGTAAGATCGGACGGATTCATTTTAATAGTAAATTATTTTGTCGCGTTCACCTGGCGCAGTATACGGTCGTCGAAGAATTGCGCGGGTTTGGCAATCTTAGCTTCGGGAATCGATTCGGAGAGAAAATCTAAAACGCCCTGCAGCCCTGCTTCAGAAGTTACCAGCTCGCGGCGAAAGCCGGCTTTTTTGAAAAATTCGTAGCTCTTGTCGAGAACGTCTTGATCGGTTTCGTAGGCGTATTTACCGATGACCTTCATGGCGAACGCCTTGTCGGCGTAGTAGCGCTCGATGCCGCTACGCACCGCGCGCAGCAGTGGGACGAGCTTGGCACTGAGCTCGTCGATGCGGCTTTTTCTCACCACCAAGCCGACATTTTGATAGGGCTCGCCGATCAAGCTAACCAGCGAACGAAAGCCGTCGCGTTCCATCCTGAAGCTTGCCGGCGGCGAACCGACACCGCCGGCGATCTGTCCGGCGTAAAACGCCGCGACGATTTGCGGGCTGCTACCGAGCGGGCGCAGCTGCACGTCTTTCGCCGTGAGACCCATTTTTTTCAATGCGACCAACGTTCCATAGGCGACCGGTGTTCCCGGCCGGTCGGTGCCGATGATCTTGCCTTTGAGTTGCTCGATACTTTTGATTTCCGGACGGACATAGAAGTCCCAGATCATCGTGTTCAACAGACCGGCGATGAAAGCCACGTCGATGCCGCGCAGCGCGGCGGTGAGCACGGGAGCTGCCGAGACTTGGACGACATCGATCTCGTTGGCGAGCAATGCCGGAATCGCGCTGGTCGATTGCATGGAGAGCACTTCGATGTCCAAGCCTTCCCTGGTAAAGGCTCCCGACTCTTTGGCCATCCACACCGACGCCATGGTCGACGAGGTGCTCAGATAGGCGACCCGCAGCGGCCGAGCCTGGCGCGGGGACTGCGCCCAGCCAGTAATCGGCATGACGATACTCACAAATATTCCGGCAACGACGACATGGGTCAGTATTTTCTCGATCGTAACGTTGTTGTTAGCAAAGCCCATGGGATTGGCCTCCAAGTCTGGCAGATAATTGATTGAGCCTACGATAGGGTAGGACGAAGGGTAGCGTCAAGGTAAAATAGTGAGCTTCTCGAGCCCTGACCGCAATTGCCCCACGGTCCCAGAATGGCGCAGGCATTTCCTACAACCCGTGGATGGTTGTCCGGCGTTTAAAATTGTCAAGTGCACAATATTGGCCGCCTGTGGGTGCAAAAGCTCAAGATAATTACCAAGTTCTACGCTTATGCTTCAGCCCCCCCTACGGCCCACGGGTTGCTCGTAGTCCGAGTGAACGCGCGAGCAAACCACCTTGTAACTTTTTGTCGTTGCTCGCGTCTATCTTGAGTGTTCGGATCGGAAAGGATGGTGGCCCATGAAGAACTCTAACGACTCACTCTTTGGTTTCGCCTTGGCGGTTGTCGCTTTGGTGGCGCTGCTCACGGTCAGTCACTCTTGGGAGCGTTCGGTGTCGCCGTTGACCGTGACTCAAGCGAGCGTTAGTGAACTCGGGTTGCGCGTTTCAATGCGGCGTTAAATATCTCGGTTCGCTGCTGCAGCGGCGCCTAGAAGCGGCCTTCCTTCTCCAGTTTCTTTAGCACGCTGTCCTCGACTAATTCTTCCGCCTTCAACTTGCGAATCTTTTCATTGGTCAAGCCGAGCAGACGGATGACATTGCGAATCCCGTCGACGCTCGGATAGATTTTCTGGTCGTACAAAGTCGGCAAGATCTTGTAGCCTTCCTCGGCATCTTCCAGTTTCGCCAAGCGCATGCCCTTGGCGACGGCGCGAATCACCTCGGCTTTATTGGCCGGGTTGCGGATAAAGTTGACGGCCTCGAGTAAGGCGCGAAAAACGTTTTCCGCCACAGCCGGTTGCGTGCGCATAAATTGGCGCCGCGACATGAGGCCTGAGCCCTGGTAGGCGATGGGCAGTTTTTCCACGTCGGCGAGCACCGTGTAGCCTTTATTCTGCAAGTTTTTCCCATGGGCGTATCCGACCAGCACCGCGTCGACGGTGCCGGCCATGAATCCTTGGACCATGACAGTCTGGTCACCGAGGGAGCGAAACTGGATCTTGTCG
>JBGTCC010000147.1:0-11489 GCA_041749055.1 Thermodesulfobacteriota bacterium
TGTTCACGCTGTTTTTCTTGCTGCGCGACGGTGCCGATTTTTTGCAGCGCTTGCAGCGTTTGCTGCCCATGGACCAGGAGCATCAGGAACGCTTGCTGAAAAATGTCGTCGATGCGGTGGTCGCGGTGGTTCACGGCTCAATAGTCGTAGCCACCGTCCAAGGCCTGCTCGCCGGCTTGGCCTATTGGGCGACCGGCGTGCCCTTCTCGGTGCTCTGGGGGGTGGTCACCGCGTTCTTTGCGCTGTTACCGGTGGGCGGCTCGGCGCTGGTGTCGATTCCGGCAGCGATTTATCTATTTCTCCAAGGTGAAAATGTCAGAGCCATCATTCTCTTGGCTTGGTGTTTAGGCTTTGTCGGCATGGTCGACAATATCTTAAAACCACTGCTGATCGGCAATCGTCTGGGCTTGCCGGTATTGTTGCTCTTCTTCGGCATCCTCGGCGGCATCTCCTTGTTTGGCGCGGTGGGCATTATTCTCGGACCGGCGCTGTTCGCGCTGTTGCGCGCGCTCTTGGCTCTCTACTCCGAAGAGTACGCTAGAGCGGATGAGAAATAATAGCATGGGTGCGGCGGGTTGGCTTCCGCGAATAATTCCGAATATATTGGCCGCGACGCTGGGCTCAATCACCCGGTTAAGGAGGATTTATGGCTGAGGATTTACCAATCAAGCGCGAGATCGTGTTGGAAGCTGACACCGAGACCTTGGAGCGCCAGCGCAAGGAAGGCCATGCGCGCGGCTTCACCGTCTATTGCGACGAAGGCGAGCGCATCGGCGGCGACAATAGCGCGCCGCCGCCGCTGGCCTATTTCGGTCTGGCGGTGGGCTTTTGACTGCTCACGCAAATTTCCCGGTACGGGGAAATGCTCAAGACCCACATCGACAAGGCGAAAGTGTTCGTCACGGCGAAATTCAAGAACGAAGGTTCGGTGCTGCGCGAGACCGTGCAGGCGGAAAGCCTAGGGTTCGAGACCCGCTGCGAGATCACGTCGAGCGAAGCGCCGGAAAAAATCGCCAAGGTGGTGCGCAACGCCGAGGCCGGCTGTTACGTGATCCAGACGATCCGTAAGCCGACCGCAATCAAAAGCGAATACACGCTCAACGGTGCGGCGTTCGATCCGGCGGCATTCAAGAAGTAAGGGGGGTGCGGAAATGAAGATAAGAAATTTGCCGCAAAGCTTGTCCTGAGCGCATGCGAAGGAACTGAGTCGCGCAAAAAACTCAAAAAGAGAATGGGCGTTCTTAGGGTCGGGTTTGCAACCTGCCCTCCTGGTTTTGTTTAAACGGATGGGCTGAAAAATATAAGGAGAAAACATGACCATCGATAAAGAATTTTTCAACGTGAAGTACAAAGAGGGTTCCCTCGATGCGAAAACCGCGCAGTTGATTTTCTTCGCTGTCTGCATTTCGATCGGCCACGAAGAGGGCGCCACGCTGCATTTGAAAAGAGCTCGTGAGTGCGGCGCGTCGGAGGACGAGATCACCGAAGCGGTGGTTTACGCGATGCGCCCGGCTGCGGCCAAGGTGCGCAACTTCGCCAAGGCGATCATCGCTAAGTAATCGGGTACAAAACGTTCAAGCCGTTCAAATAGTTCAAACCGTTTCGGATTAGGTAGCGGACAAGATTATGAATCAATGGACCATCGACGTTAACGAGGAAAATTTTGAGGCGGCGGTGCTGGAGCGCTCGAGCGAAGTGCCGGTGTTGGTCGATTTTTGGGCCGAGTGGTGCGGACCGTGCAAAACGCTGGGGCCGGTACTAGAAAAGTTGGCCGACGAATACGCCGGTGGCTTTAGTCTGGCTAAACTCAATGTCGACGAAAACCCCAACCTGGCGGGCATGTTCAGCATCCAGGGCATTCCCGCGGTGAAACTATTTCGCGACGGTGATTTGGCGTCCGAGTTTACCGGCGCCTTGCCCGAGCCGATGCTGCGCGAGTTTCTCAGCAAGTTTTTACCCACGGCCAGCGACAAGGAAGCGCAAGCGGCCATGGACCTTGAAGCCGAAGGCAAACTTGTTGAAGCGCAAGCGGCCTATGAAGCGATCTTGGCCGCTGACCCCAATCACGGCCAGGCGCTGCTTGGCATGGCTCGCTTGGCGATGAACGGCGGCGATAACGCCGCGGCGCTGGAATATCTCGACAGGATTTCGATCGTTGCCGACGAGCGCAAAGAAGCCGAGCGCATGATCGCTCGCATCAATCTTCAGGCGGGCGGCGCGCAAAACGAGGCGGCGCTGCGGGAACAGATCGCCGCCGATCCTAATAATATTGCGGCGCGTTTCGATCTCGCGCAGTCGCTGGCCGGCGTCGAGAAATACGACGAAGCGCTCAGCGAGTTTCTCCAAGTCGTCAAGGCCGACCGCAAGTTCAAAGACGACGGCGCGCGCAAGGCGATGATCCAAATCTTCGAAGTGCTGGGCTCGGAGGATCCATTGACCGACAAGTATCGTTCCGAGCTGGCGTTGGTGCTGTTTCGCTGAGTCGTATTCGTGGATCGTGTTCGTAATCGCCAGAGCGCGGATTTTCCGTCGAGCCACGAGCACGAGCGATAACACGTTTCCCCGACAGAACGGAGGCACTATGGGTATGATCACGTTGGCGCAAGCCAATCGTATTATCGAAGCGATCCTCGCGCGCGGCCGTGAACTGGCTTGCCGGCCCATGAGTGTGATCGTCGTCGAGCCCGGCGCCAAGGTCAAAGCCTTTCAGAAAGGAGACGACTCGGCGATGATGCGCTTCGAGATGGCTTACGGCAAAGCTTACGCGGCGCTGGCGCTTGGGCGCTCGTCATCGTTGGTGCGCATGCGCACGGAAGAGCGGCCGCTGTTCATGCAGTATCTCATGCGCGCCTCGGACGATCAGATTTTTGCCGAGGGCGGCGGCATGTTGATCCGCGATAAAGCGGGAGATGTCATCGGTGCGGTCGGCGTCACCGGCGATACCCAAGAGCGCGACGAAGAACTCGCCGCCCACGGCATTCGCGCGGCTGGCCTGATGACCGATGAGGACTGCGCGCATCTGGGAACGAGAGTGCGGCTGAAGAATTAACAATTAGCCGCAAAGAACGCAGAGATCGCAAAAAAAGGAAAGAGATATATATAAATCCTTGGTACGTTACCGCCGAGTGGCTGCGCTCGGAAGGGCAACCACAAAGGGTCGCCCCTACAGCGCTGACCGCTGACTGTTAATTTTTTGCATATTTTGCGTTCTTTGCGGCCAATCTCTTCACGCGATCCATTCGGAAACCGGCGCCTTGGCTTCGTGCAAGGGCTGGCAAACGATATCTACGAGACTTGGCCCGTCCTGTGCTAACGCCTCTTTCAGTGCCTTCGCCAATTCACCCGGTTCGGTGACGCGCCAGCTTTTGACGCCGAAGGCGGCGGCGACGGCGGCGTGGTCGGTGACGGCGAAGTCGACCGCGAAGTAACGTTGGCCATAACCGGAGCGTTGGCCCGCCTTGATCCAGCCGTAGCTAGCGTTGGCGATTACGATATACGTCACCGGCAGCCGATAGCGCGCGGCGGTCTCCAGCTCGCCGCAGGTAAAACCGAAGCTGCCGTCGCCCATCACTGCAACGCATTTCACTTTCGGCTGCGCGAAATGCGCGCCCATCGCCGCCGCCATCGAGTAGCCGAGGGCGCCGTGGGCGCGGTTGGAAATAAATTTCCGCCCGTTGCCTCGCACCGGATAGTAGGCGGAGAAATACGGACAGGGTGTGCCGGCATCGGCGACGACGATGGCGTCGGGTGCGAGTGCGCGCGTCAGTTCGGCGACCACGCGCTCGGGCTTGATCGGCGTTTCGTTCGACTCCGCGAGCGCTTGGAACTTTGCGAACTTCTGTTCTTTCGCTGCTTCCACTCGCGCGGCATCAAGCGGCCGGCGGGTGGCCGCCAGCGCTTCATTTAACATTTTTAGCCCAAGCTTGGCATCGCCGACCAACGCCGCGTCTGTCGGATAATTGGTGCCGGGAACCGCGCCATCGACATCGAGATGAATGACTTTGGTGCTGCCTTTTGCTGGATGGCGCCAACGTTCAGTGGTCACCGAGCCGGCGCGGCAGCCGACGAAAATGATCAGATCGGCTTGATCGACGATCGCGCGAGTCTCAGGCGTGCCGCCGTTCGACCCGACCACGCCGACGGCGAGCCCATGCTGTTCGTCAATCGAGCCTTTGCCGCTGATGGTCGTCGCCACCGGCGCCGAGAGCCGCTCGGCGAGTTCGACAAGCTCGGGCTCGGCTTGCGAGATCACGACTCCGCCGCCGCAGATAAACACCGGATTGCGCGATTGAGTTAATAAGCGCGCGGCGGCTTCCACCGAGTGCGCCGCGGGCGCGATCCGTTCCGCCGGATAACTGCCGAAGCTCGCATCGCCGTAAACTTCCGAACGAGCCACTAAGCCATTTTGTACGTCGAAGGGCAGAGCGATATGCGCGGCGCCGGGCCGCGCCGAAGTGACTTGCTTGAATGCTTGGCGAAACGCTTGGGGCAGGTCCATGGCACGATCGACCACGGTGTTCCATTTGGTCACCGGCCGCATGAGCGCGCCCTGATCCAGTTCGGTCAGCGTGTAGCGACCGCGCGCGCCGACCGAGATGTCGCTATTGATGCACAAGAGCGGCACGGAAGATTCGTTGGCTTCCGCCAAGCCGGGCAAGATATATGTGACGCCGCCGCCGCTCGGCCCTTCGCACACGCCGACTTTGCCGGAGACGCGCGCGTAGCCGTCGGCCATGTAAGCGGCGGAGCGCTCGTCGCGGGCGAGAATATGGCGCATGCCGTGGGGCAGAAGTGCCAGGGAGTCGTAGAACGGCAAGCTGGTATCGCCGCACAGGCCGAAAATAAATTCGACGCCGTGCAGCTTGAGCATTGCCACGGCGGCTTCAGCGCCGGTGATTGTGTCGGTCGTTGGATTCATGGAAAATCCGCTTCTTCCGGGTTTACTGTGAAGATGTTTTCACCAAGAAGGCATGAAGGACACGAAGGTTTCGGATAAATTGAACTGCGAACTTCGTGATCTTGGTGTCATTCGTGGTAAACCAAACTAACTGAACGCGACCCATGCTCCAGACAAAAGTCTGAACTCCAAAATCTTAGCTAGCGCTAAAGGTAACAGGCTCGCGCGCCGCTCACAATCGGTTTTCCGCCGCAGCGCGGCAGGTTTATGATAGAGTTCCGGACGACACCAAGATGGCGAATGTATCCTCCGAGCAAGCAGTCCAGCGGCTGGCGCGGGCGCTTTACCAGAAAGCGGCGCGGCACAAGCCAGCGCTGTTTGACGCCCAGGATTTGCTCGGCCGGATGATCGACTGGTCGTTGGACGACGAGTCGCTGCGGGTGGCGCTATTCCGTTTCGTCGACGTCCTGCCGAGCCTCGAATCGTCGTCGGAAATCGGCCGGCATCTCGAGGAATACTTTTCCCGGGTCGATCATGCGCTGAGCGGCTTGGCGATTCTCGCCCAGGCGCTTCACGCCGGTACCTTGGTGGCGCCTATCGTCCGGCGCAATGTGATTAAGCTATCTCGCCGCTTCATCGCCGAGGAAAGCGGCAATCATTTGACCTCGGTGCTGTCGAGTCTGCGCAAGGAGCCCGCCGCGTTTACCATCGATGTCGTCGGCGAGGCGACGGTGAGCGACGGCGAAGCGGCGGCGATGCAACAGCGCTATCTCGAGCTCATGCGCCGGCTCGTGGCGGCGAGCGCCAAGTGGCCCGACTGCGCGCAGATCGATCACTCGCCGAACGGCAAAAACCCCCAGGTCAATCTTTCGGTGAAGCTGTCGTCCTTATGCGCGCGCTTCGACCCGCTCGATCCGAATACCGACGCCATCGTCAGCGCGCGCCTGCGCGAGCTGTTTCGCGAAGCGTCCTCGCTCGGGGCAGCGGTGACCGTCGACATGGAGCAATTTGCTTTCCGCGAACTAACGTTGGCGATTTTTTGCCGCGTGCTGGAAGAAGACGAATTCCATGAGCAGCCATACGCGGCGATCGCGTTGCAAGCGTATCTTCGAGACGCAGAAAAGGACGTGCGTGATCTAATTCGCTGGGCACGCGGGCAAGAGCGGCGCGTCGGAGTTCGACTCGTCAAAGGCGCGTACTGGGACAGCGAGATCGCCTGGGCCAAGCAGAAGAATTGGCCGATCCCAGTTTTCCTGGACAAAGCCGCAACCGACGCCAACTACGAACGGCTCAGCCGCCTGCTGCTCGAAGGTCATGACGTGATCGACGCCGCCTTCGGCAGTCACAATCTGCGCAGCCTGGCCCACGCCATCGTCGCGGCGCAAGAGATCGGCGTGCCGGCCAACGGTTACGAGATGCAGATGCTCTACGGCATGGCCGAGCCGGTGCGCCAGGCGATCGTGCAGAATGGCCAGCGGGTGCGCGTCTATCTGCCGGTGGGCGAGTTGCTGCCGGGCATTTCCTATCTGATTCGGCGCTTGATGGAGAACACCTCGAACACTTCTTTTTTGCGTCAAACCTACGCCGAGAAAAAAGCTGTTGAAAGTTTGATCAAAGCGCCCGTGCCGGCAAAGCCCGTGCCCCAGCTCATTGCACTATCCGCTCCTCAGAAGGAATTTCGTAACCAAGCGCCGATCGATTTTTCGTCCGAGGAGAATCAAAAGCGCTTTGCCGCGGCGCTCGGCGAAGTGCGCGGCGAAATGAGAAAACAGGGCGTGCGCGACGAGGAGATTTGGCTTAAGTCGGTGAATCCCGCCAATGCCAACGAAATCATTGGCTGGGTGCGCAAAACCACGATCGCGGCAGCGGACAAGGCGATCGATAAAGCCGAGGGTTTTTTCCTTCAGTGGCGCGATACGCCGGCGCGCCAGCGCGCTGAGATGCTTTTCCGCGCGGCGGATCTCATGCGCGAGCGGCGTTGGGAACTCGCCGCAAGGGAGATTATCGAAGTCGGCAAGGGCTGGCGCGAGGCCGACGCCGATGTCTGCGAAGCGATCGATTATCTCGATTATTATGGGCGTGAGATGTTGCGTCTCGCCCAACCGCGCGAGACCCAGCAGCTGCCCAGCGAAACCAACACTTATTCCTACGAGCCACGCGGCATCGCCGCGGTGATCGCGCCGTGGAATTTTCCTCTGGCGATCCTGGCCGGCATGACCGCGGCGGCATTGGTCAGCGGAAACTGCGTGCTGATGAAGCCCGCCGAACAGTCGCCGCTGATGGCTGTGCAGTTGTCCGATATTCTGTCCAACGCGGGGGTGCCCGATGGCGCTTGCCAGTTGCTCCAGGGCGGCGGCGAGATCGGCGCGCATTTAGTGCGCTCGGCGAGGATTCATCTAATCGCCTTTACCGGTTCGCGCGAGGTGGGTTTGGAAATTCTTCGCGAAGCTTACACGCAGCGCCCGGGGCAAGCCCATGTGAAGCGCGTCGTCTGCGAGATGGGCGGCAAGAACGCCGTCATTGTCGATAGCGATGCCGACCTGGACGAAGCGGTGGGGCATGTTATCGATTCCGCTTTCGGATATCAGGGGCAAAAATGCTCCGCCGCGTCGCGGCTGATTCTACGCGAAGAAATACACGAGCGCTTTTTGGCGCGGCTCGTCGACGCGGTGCGGAGCCTCACGATCGGTGCGTCCGAAGATACGCGCAATTCAATTGGCCCGGTGATCGATGGCGCGGCGCAACGGCGCATCGCCGAATATATCGAGATCGGCAAGCAGGAAGCGAAGTGCGTACTCGAAATGGCCGCGCCCAAGTACGGCTACTTCGTCGGCCCGGCGATCTTTCGTGATGTCGATCCGCGCAGCCGCATCGCCCAGGAAGAAATTTTTGGCCCGGTGTTGGCGGTCATCAAGGCGAAAGATTTCGCCCAGGCGTTGGCTATCGCCAACGACTCACAGTTTGCGCTCACCGGCGGCATTCTTTCGCGCTCGCCGGCGCATATCGAACAAGCCCGCAAAGAGTTTCGCGTCGGCAATCTCTACATCAACCGCGGCATCACCGGCGCGGTGGTTGAAAGGCAACCCTTCGGCGGTTTGAAACTCTCCGGCATCGGTGCGAAAGCCGGCGGCCCGGATTATCTCTTGCAGTTTCTCGAACCGCGAACGGTTTCGGAAAATACCCTGCGCCATGGCTTTGTGCCGCCGGAGCAAGGGAAGAAGTAGCTCTTTCCAAACATTCAAGCCGTTCAAAAAGGCAACTCGCTCGGAGGACATCGGAAGCGCGGAGCAGAAAGCGGGATAGTTTGATTCATTCCACATATGCGCCGCCCTGGTGGCTGCCGGGCGGAAACTTGCAAACCCTTTACGCGCGCACGCTCGCTCGGCGTTGCCCGGTGCAGTATCGGCGCGTACGCTGGGCGACGCCGGACGGCGATTTCATCGATCTCGATTGGACGCAAGCCGTTGCCACGGATTCAAAGGTTCTGGTGCTGTTTCACGGTCTTGAAGGCTGTTCGCGCAGCCACTATGCATTGAGCTTTATGACCATGGCGCAGCAGCGTGGCTGGCGCGGTGTGGTGCCGCACTTTCGCGGTTGCAGCGGCGAGATCAATAAGCTGCCCCGCGCCTATCACTGCGGCGATTCCACCGAGATCGACTGGATCCTGCGCCGGCTGAAAAAGGAAAATCCCGACTGCGAAATCTACGTCGCCGGCATCTCACTCGGCGGCAATATGCTGCTCAAATGGTTGGGCGAACAGGCCGATGCGGCTTGCGCCATCGTCAAAGGCGCGGTGGCAGTGTCAGCGCCGGTGGACTTGCATGCCGCGGCGGCGGTGTTGGATTTTGGCTACCGCAGAGCGATTTACACGCGCCGCTTTCTCCGCTCCCTGAAGGGGAAAGTGCTGGCGAAGATTGCTCAGCATGGACTCGACATCGATCCTGCAGCGATGCAGGCCTGCTCGAGCTTCCGCCAGTTCGACGATATCTACACCGCGCCAATCCACGGCTTCAAAAATGCAGATGATTACTGGACACGCTCAAGCAGCAAGCGCTGGCTCAAGCGAATTAAAATTCCGACGCTGATGATCAACGCGCAAAACGATCCTTTATTTTGGGCGGCGGCGCTGCCGACGGACGCGGAACTTTCTGATTCAGTGACATTAGAATCTCCTGATTCAGGCGGTCATGTCGGATTTGTATCCGGCGAATTTCCTGGGCAGCTCGGATGGTTGCCGCAGCGAATCGCAGGTTTTTTCGCGCCATAGCGTAAAGCCTGAATTCCCTCATGGCGTCAGCACTTCGTTCACCGACGAGAACGATGTCCCCGGCTGGGGGCCGCCGGAGATGACGTAGATGGAGTTGCCGATGACTGCGGCGCCGAGGCCGTGGCGGGCGGTGGGCATGGGCGCCCAGACCTGCCATTTATTTTTTGCCGGATCGTAGGATTCGACGTTGGCGTGGGTGCGGCGTGCGTATTCGCCGCCGAAGACGAAAATTTTTCCGCCAAGGGTTGCTGCGACAATGCCGCTACGCATGGTTGGGATCGGCGCTCTGGCGCGCCAGCGGTTGCTCCCTGGGTCGTATTCTTCATTATCGCCGACGCTGCGATCATGATTGCCGTTGATGCGGCCGGCGATGGCGTAGAGCTTGCCGTCGACGACGCCGATGGCGTGGTGGTCTCTCTGTGTGATCATCGGTGCGTGTTTGGTCCAACGGTCTTGGAGCGGATCGTAGGACTCGTTGGCGGGTGTGTTGCGGCCGTTCTTGGCGACGCCGCCGACGGCGTGGATTTTTCCCGCGATGATGCCGACGGCGAGGGCGCCCCGTGGGGTCGGCAGCGGTTTCTTGGTCGACCACCGATCTTTGGCCGGGTCGTATTCATAAACGGTATCCACCGGGCCGGTGCCGGAAATATAGCCGCCGATCACATAGATCTTGTCGTTGAGGGCGGCGGCGCCGATATGATGCAGCGGTGTTGGTAGAGCAGCGCGGCCGCGCCAACTATTGGCCGCCGGGTCGTACTCTTCGACTAGATTGCCGCCTTTGACGTAACCGCCCATGACGTAAATCTTGCCGGCGATCTCCGCCGCGGCGACCTCGCTGCGCGCCGATGGCATGGGCGCGCGGGTTGCCCACTTGCCGGGTAGCTGTGCGGCTGCGTTTGGCGCCGGCAATAGCGCAACGATCAAGTTGAGTACCAAGACTAACAGCCTGCCCAAGGCAGCACCTCGTTCGATGTTGGATATGCCAATGGCGAGACAGTTTAGGATTACGCCGGATAGGGATTGTCCAAGGCGTGCTGTTCCATGAGCGCATGCAGATCGACCATGGTGAAGGCGCAGTATTTGGGATCGTAGCCCAATTTCTTGGCGGTCCTGCCCTGCTCAAGAATGCGTTGCAGGATCATGCGATTCAACGGGCCATGGCCCATGCGATCGTCATGCTGGACCAAGTCGGCTTCGGCGTGAGCGTTGAAGTAAATCGCCTGGCGTTTGCTCATGCCGTAGTGGCTGACCAGCGCCTGGCTCCATTGCTGCGACCAGTGGCCGAGGGTTTCTTCGTAAACATGGGCGCCCCAGAGCTCGATGATCGAGCCGTCTTGGAACACCCGCCGGCAGTAGTCGCTGATGGCCCGCCCCGGCGCCGATGCCGGTTGCTCGAACAGTTCTTCCTTGCTTAGTCCCAATGCGTTGGCGGTTTCCAGCAGGATCAAGATATGGCCGGGCGGCTTGGGTGAGATCAGTTCTTCGGCGACCTTGTCGCAAAGCGGTGCCAGCAAATCGAAATTTCCCACGAAGAAGGGCAGATGAACGTAGTAAGACACCGCGTTGAGGGCGACCACCTCGATGGAGAACAGCCCCCAGTCTTTGAAAAAGCGCCGCAGACAGGGCAGCGGCAAGGTGCCGTCACGCAGGCGCGTCATAAACTCGCCGTTGTGAATCCGCTTTTGCCAGTGGCGATGCACTTGATCGTAGAGATCGTCGACGTAGATTTTCGCTTGGCCAGAGTCCATTAAAGTCTTAAATTATGAGTGTTTAGGTTAGGTTGACCGGCTTTTACTAGGGCTCAATTTCTTGTATTGTTAAAACCTAAATGATTGGCGGAGTCAATCACTGAAACGTCAACCGGGGGAGAAATCATGGAAGCGCTACAGCCCGATGAGTTTTTGCAGCAATTGATCGCTACTCGTGAGGCCTTCTGGGAAAAGATGAATGCCGAGCGCAAAAGCTACGGCGCGGAGAAGCCGTTGACCCCGGCGATCGTGCTGCGCCGTTTGCAGTTCGGCGTGGTCATGGAACGCAAAGCTGCCGAAGTCACCGCGCCCTGGGTAAGCAAGATTCCCGATCTCGACCTGCAACAGCCGATGTCCGAGTATGTCGTCAACGAGTTGAGGCATACCTCGATCCTGCGCCAGCGCATTAGCGACCTCAAGGGCGACCCTGATAGCTTATGGAACAGTCCGTTGGCGGAGTTAAAGCAGCTGTGGGACTTTCATGCCGGCTTGGGTTCGTTATGCGAGCTGATCGCCAGCGTGCAGTTCGGCCACGAAGAGTTTTTTCCGCGGACCTCGAAGTCGTTTATCGAGCGGG
>JBGTCC010000148.1:0-2892 GCA_041749055.1 Thermodesulfobacteriota bacterium
TAGCTGCTGGAGTTCCTGCTCGAGCGCGCTGATCTTGTCATTGACGCTCTGCGCTTGAACCGTTCCCGCCGCTAGAAGAAAAGCAGCTAGCAGACTCGCCAACCACATACTCTTCTTGTTCATCATACCCATTGCCTCCTTTGCCTCCCTTGAAATTACTACTTTTACTTCGTCTTAAAGCGGAATTGCCAGGAAATGACTTGGAAATACCGATTTGTTCTCAAAGGTTTTACTCGAATTAACCCTTGGCCGACAATAGGACGTTGGCCGGATTTTCCTCTTGAGCGCGCGGTTAATTCCTAAAATACTAATACCTAAGTACTATGATCTTGGTAAATGGCTTTACTTTGAAGCCTTTTTTGCGCTAAGGAGGCTGCCAATAGCCGCCTTTGAGCGATTTTCCCATGGCCCTCCAAGCGCAGGTCGCACCACATGATATTTGTTTATTTTTATGCGACTTAACGATCTAGGGACAAGTGTCAGTACCTTGATGTCAGTCCAGTTGATTGAGGGCAGGTGCCAATTCCTCGATGTCAGCGAGCAAGCCGTTTTCGCTGAGGGTCATACCGGAGCTGCTTAAGTGCCGATTATGACAATGGCCTTCGTTTGCTCACGCGAACTAAAAGAGTCTTTCCAGTATGTCGCCTGATCGCGTAGCGAATCACTTACTGACACCATGGGTTTGGCATTTCGCTGACACTGAGGTACTGACACGTGTCCGTTATAATGATGAACCGTCAAAGAATCTCATGATTAGCAATAACCACAGATATCTCTCAGCAGCACGATGGCTGGCGATGGCGTTGTGTGCACTATTCGCGTCCTGCGCGCCGCAGATAGTCGACATGCAGCCACTAAAGGGGTTCCCCGGCGACACCGTTAGTTTGTCATTCGAATATTTAGTCGGTTGGCCGCGCGTCGAAATCGGCAACGTGACGATGGACTGGCCGCAGCTCAGGCTTCAAGCCAGCGACCCGACTCGTCGAGACGTACCTGGGGAGGAACTCATTTGGATCGAAGATAAAATTCTCCATTTCAAGATTCCCGAGCTAGCTCCCGGCGATTACCAAGTCACCATCCACGACGATAAAGGACCTCCCGGCGATTGGCTTTATTCCTTCCTTGAGACCGCCGCCTACCTGGCGTTTCCGCCGGTCTGGCCCTTCGTCTTGCGCTCCAATCAAGTACAGGTCGGATTACAGGTACTGCCGAAAAAATAACCAGAGCTGGTTGCGATTCGACGCCGAGCGGTCGACCGCCGCAACGATCGTTGAAAACGAGCTTGACTCAATTGCTCGTGCATGTATGGTTGACAGAATCTAGCGAAATTAATGGGGCTTGAGACTATGCCGAAGATAACCGTTACAATTCTTTTAGCGCTGTGCATGATGTTGCCCGCATGCTCGTCGATTTCCTTGCCGTCGCTGCCATGGTCCGGTTCGGCGGCAAAGGCCGACCCCACGGCGGAGGCGCTCTTCGAAGAGGGCACGCGCCATTTCAACGACAAGAAATATGTCCGCGCCATCGATAGTTTCACGAAAATCAAGACCGATCATCCGTTCAGCCCGCTGGTCACCCAGGCCGAATTGAAGGTCGCCGACGCTTCCTATCTCAACGAACAGTTCCCCGAGGCGATCAATTTGTTTAAAGAGTTCCAGTCGCTGCACCCGACCAGCGAACACCTTCCCTTCGTCACGTTACGCCTCGGCCAAGCCTACTTCGACCAATTCACCGCCATCGACCGCGAACAGAAAAATACTGAACTCGCTAAGGGATATTTTGAAGCGGTCATCACCAAATATCCGAAGTCGCCGCAAGCCGTCATCGCCAAGGGAAAACTCGCCCAGGCTCTCGAATACTTGGCCGAGCATGAGTTCGCCGCCGCCGAGTTCTATTTCAAACAGCAAAAATTTCCCGCCGCGCGCGACCGCTTCGAGGAGATCGTGCGCAAGTACCGAGACACGCCGACGGCGGTCAAAAGCCTGTACTTCTTGGGTGAAAGCTACCGCCAGGAGAAAAATAGCCCGCGCGCGGAACTCGCCTATGAAGCGCTGATCCAGCGCTACCCTCAGAGTAAGTACGCCGCCGATGCGCGCACCCAGTTAGCCCTGGTCGAAAAAGAAAAACGCGATCCTTTGGATCTATTGTTGATGCGCGACCGCCGCCCCGGTGCCGCTCCCGCGCCTGAGTTCAAGGAAGACCCGGCGCTGGCCAAGCTCAAGGATCTCAACTTGGTGGCCAAGAACGAAGTAGTCTATGAAGAGCCCGGCGCGGAAAAAGGATTTTTCCGGCGCGTCACCGAGAAGCTCAACCCGTTTTCGTCTTCGTCAAGCTCGAATTCAAGCGAACCGAAACCCAAGACGGCCACCGAACTGCTCGCCAAGAAAAATGAAGCGGCCAAACCAGAGTCCGGCGGCTTCTTCGCTTCGCTCTGGCCCTTCGGCGGCAAAGACAGTAAAGAAACCCTAAAGAACACCGAGCCCAAAGCCAGCGGTCTGGTCGCCGGAATCGACCAATCATTGAATCAAAAGGGCATCGACACCCAGTCACGCCAGGCGACACTTAAAGCGCCAGCCGCGGATCTGCCCAAACCGGATGCGGCGGCGCCAGCGCCGACTGATACCCGCGCGCTCCTAGGTTCCATCGACGCCAATCTGCAAAAGAGCGGGACAAATCCCAACCAAACGCCCAAGCCACCGGCAGCGGCCGCAGCATTCAACGACAGCGCGATCGTGCAAGCTGCGGTGGCTCAAACCGCCGCGGCCAATCAGAAAACCCAAAGCGCTCCGGTTAATGAGGATTTAAGCAGCATCGATCAGAAGTTACGCGCTAAAGGGGTGGAACCGGCAAAGTTTGAAGCGGCGCCAGCCCCGGCGCAGGTGAAGGAAGCCA
>JBGTCC010000149.1:0-6052 GCA_041749055.1 Thermodesulfobacteriota bacterium
CATCGAATATGTTCGGCGCTTGAGCCGGGTTCTGGGAACAAGACTCAGCGGCCTTAAAGCCATTGGTCTCCCACCAACTCGGACAATCAGCGTGCTGTGGGGAATCTTAGGCCTTCAGTACTTTTACGACTTTCTTTCATCGTCTAATCAACCTGGAAGAGAAGCGATAGGAAGAAAGATCTGGTGATTATGCGATTGTGCGGAATAGCGGTATTCCTATTTCCCGTGGCAGCATAGGCAGGAGCAGCAACTTAGTTGCTCGAGCCCGCCAAAGCTGGAGTGGAGAAGCCAGGGTCTTTCAACGAGAGCGCAGTTGCAAATTATTGTGGTCATGGCGCGGGGGGATTTGATATTTATACGCGAACCATCGGGCGCCATCTGGGAAAAAATATACTCGGCAAGCCGAGCATCATCGTAGTAAACATGCTTGGCGCTGGCGGCCTGGTTTCCGCGAGCCACATTTACAACTGGGCAACCAATGAAGTCGCCGCGATGGACAGCGTCATTGGAGGAATCGTGAGATCACAGTCGTTAGGCCTAATGGGAGTTGAGTTCGACGCAGGCAAGTTCCTTCACGTCGGTGCTCGAACAACGAGAATTCGTAATGACTAAGAGCCTAGGAATCTCGAGATTCGAGCAGTTACTGGAGCCCGGCGGCAGAGTGGTCAGTAACGGATTCGGTCTAATGGCGATGTTAGATGGACTAATTGGGAGAGGTGGCCGAGCGGTTGAAGGTGCACGACTGGAAATCGTGTAACTCGCAACAATTTCGCATTTCGTCTTTGCCACTGATAATTCTCGGTGCTAGGTGAGGAGCGGAGGCCCCCGAAATGAATAAATGCCTTCCCGTCCTATGGGCATTTGGGGTGCTCTGGTTGGTTCTTGTAAATGTGGGCTGTTATATGCCAGACCCGGGCTTGGAAGCCATCCTGCGCGATGCATCCAGCCGAAAGCAAAATGCAGCAAACCAAAACGCGCTTACCCCTCGTACCCCTCCTATCCTTCCCACCCTTCCCACAGTTAAAGGCACTGCAATGACTTGGACAAACGGAACGCAGACTTGGGCTGGAAATCAATTCTGCGCGATGTCAGGCAATCTCCTGTCAGCAAATAGCCCTGCGGTGGATCATGGCAGCTTAATCCCTGGGTTTCATTGCCCAATGCCCGGCTCGGCTCTCGATCAGCCACGAATGAGTAACGGCGACTATTGCCAAGAGTGGTATGGCAGTTCACCTGATCTCGGGAGCTGTGAGTATGTGCCACAATGAGCGCCTCTTTTCATCTCAATCGTTTAAAATCCCGTTTCTCGAATTCCGTCTTTGCTACCGCGAAAGCTTGTGTTAACTTCTGAAAACAACAGCTCATCAAAACGACCCAATAAAAGCTCCGTGGAGACATTTTGGAGACATTGACAGTCGAACCAGCGGGCAGGGGGCGTAAGTTCTCAATATTTCAATAGGGAGAGGTGGCCGAGCGGTTGAAGGCGCACGACTGGAAATCGTGTGTACCCCAAAAGGGTACCGAGGGTTCGAATCCCTCCCTCTCCGCCATGATTCATGCATCGCTGGCGGGCTCATCGGCCACTTTCGATTAAATCGGCGGTGGCAAGCAGGAAATCTTGAAACCGCCCAGAGATCGGGGTACTGTTTTTCATAAAGCATCGGGTTTGACGATGTTTCATTGCGTTTGGATGTCGAGTGCTGATAGTTAGGTCCTGTGCAAGGCGGCCCCGTGAACTCCGTCAGGTCCGGAAGGAAGCAGCGGTAACGGCTCTCCCCTGTGCCACAGGGGCACCTGGCTGTCAGCACTGGGCACCCTCACCTCGTGGCTCTCTACTTGTATAATCGCCGATCGCCGCTCTTGTGCAGTTCGCTGAGAGTCGGTGGCTTTTAGTTTGAGACTTCCCAAGGGATTTATGTCTTACCTGGTTTTGGCGCGGAAATGGCGGCCGCAAAATTTTGAGGATGTCGCCGGCCAAGAGCCGATCACCCGCACACTCAAGAATGCCATCAAGGCGAACCGCATCGCTCACGCCTACCTGTTCACCGGGGTGCGCGGTGTCGGTAAAACCACCGCGGCGCGGATCCTTGCCAAAGCATTAAATTGTGAGCAGGGGCCCACCGCGACGCCGTGCAACCAATGCAGCCAATGTGAAGAGATCACCAGCGGCAGCTCGATAGACGTGCTTGAGATCGACGGCGCGTCGAACCGTGGCATCGACGAGATCCGCCAAATTATCGAAAACGTCCGTTACCAGCCGGCCAAGTGCCGTTTCAAGATCTATATCATCGACGAAGTGCATCAGGTGACCAAGGATGCTTTCAACGCCTTGCTGAAAACCTTGGAAGAGCCGCCGCCGTCGGTCAAGTTTATCCTGGCGACCACCGAGCCGCAGCGTTTGCCGGAAACGATTCTATCGCGTTGCCAGCGCTACGATTTTCGCCGGATCAGCCTGCGCGAGATCTTCGAGCGGCTCGCCGCTATCGGCAAAAGCGAAGGGCTAAAGATCACCGACGATGCGTTGGTTTTGCTGGCGCGGGAAGCGGACGGCAGCATGCGCGACGCGCAGTCGCTATTGGAACAGGTGCTCGCCTGCGCCATGCCGGCGGCGGGCGCTGAGCAGCAGACGACGGTGGACGCCACCTTGTTGCAAGAAATTCTTGGGTTGGCCGAGCGTCAGTGTCTCTACGGGTTGTCCCAGGCGGTGCTCGACGGCGACCCGTGCCGTTGCGTCGAACTGATTGCCGAGGTGATGAATCAGGGGCGGGATTTGAGCCGCTTGTCCCGCGATCTGGTGGAACATTTTAGGAATTTGCTAGTCGCCCGCTTGTCCGCCAGCCGGGTGGGCGCGGCGCGCGTCGGTGGCGCTGACATGGCGCAACTACTCGATCTCCCCGACCAGGAGATTGCCGATTTAATCCGCCAGAGCAGTCCTGTGTCGGTGGAATCGCTGCTCGATTACCTCGATTTTATCGCTGCCGGCGATGAAGAGGTGGCGCGCTCGGCGACGCCCCGCTTCGCCCTCGAAGCGGTGCTGATCCGCTTGGCGAGTCTGCCGCAGTCGTTGCCGGTCACGGAAATTCTCACCCGGCTCGAACGTTTAGAGGGGCGGGTATCTGGCGAAGTACGGTCCCCGGTTGCGGTGGAGCGACCCAAGTCTGTTCCGATCGCCGCGCCGGTAATCAAGCCGATGGTCGCCCTACCGCTGGAAACCGTCCCAGCGGCGGGTGACGATGCTTCGAAATGGCGCGAGTTCGTCGCCTTTGTCGGCAAGGAGAAAAAGTTTTTAGCTTCGCATTTGGGCACCAGTGCTGCGCTCTCGTTGCCGCCGGCGCCGCTCAAAGTCAGTGTCGCCGAGCGGCACCATTTGGGATTTCTCAATGACGCCGATAATCTTGCGGCGCTGCGGCAGTTGGCCAAGAGGTTTTTCGGTGTCGATGTCGCAATTCAGTTCGTCGCTGCGGCTGCCGACGCCGCGCCACTGGCGAGTTCAGACGCCGCGCGCACCGAGGGGGCGGCGGAGGACCGTAGCGAAATGGTCAAGGAAGCGTTACGCATTTTTGGCGGTTCGGTGCGTTCGGTGCGGCGAGAAAATCCTTGAGTCGATGAGTCCATTGACCGCAGCATTGCAGTAGGAGGAGAAGCATGGCGAGCATTCCGGGAATGGGTAATCTGCTCAAGCAAGCGCAGGATATGCAGGCGCGCATGGCTAAGGTTCAGGAGGAGCTGGCGCATAAGACCGTCGAGGGTTCCGCCGGCGGCGGTATGGTTCAGGTGACGGTGAACGGCCAGTTCAATCTCACCGCGGTAAAGATCGAGCCGTCGGTGATCAACGTTGAGGAAAACGGCATGCTCGAAGATCTGGTTCTCGCCGCCGTCAATGACGGTATGCGTAAAGCCCGCGAGATGGCGTCGGCGGAGATGGCCAAGCTCACCGGCGGTTTCAAGATTCCCGGACTGATGCCGTAATTTTTATTCAGAGAGTTGTGCCAACGGCAGATAAGACAACAGCGAGTATGAAAACATTGACCATCGCTGCCTCGCCAAGCGAGGCCCGCTCATGAACCTGTATCCCGCGCCTTTGGCCCGTTTGATTCAAGAACTCTCCAAGCTGCCGGGTGTCGGTGAAAAATCGGCGGCGCGTTTGGCGTTTCACATGTTGAAGGGCAAACGGGACGATGTCTTTCGTCTCGCCGACAGCATCGGCCGGCTGCGGCAGGAAATGGGGCTGTGCGACCGCTGTTTCGGCTTCAGCGAAGTCCATGCGCACAACGAGGATGGCACGCAGTGCGCCGTCTGCCGTAACTCGAATCGCGAAGAAGACAAGATTTGCGTGGTCGAAGAGCCGGCGGACATGATCGCGGTGGAAAAGTCCCAAGAATACCGTGGCCAGTATCATGTGCTGCATGGCACGATCTCGCCGCTCGACGGTGTCGGCCCGGATGCGCTGCGCATCAAAGAGTTGCTCGATCGGCTGCGCGATGGCGCCGTCAAGGAAGTCATCGTCGCCACCAATCCGACCATGGACGGCGAAGCCACGGCGTTTTATCTGTCGAAGTTGATCAAGCCCCTCGGCGTTTCCGTCACGCGCATTGCGCGCGGCTTGCCGATGGGGGGCGATCTCGAATACACCGACGCCGTTACCTTGGGCAAGGCTCTCGAAGGGCGGCGGGAAATTTAGCGATTCCTTACGTTAGATTCGGTCTTACAGAGTCGTTGCCCCATTTGCCGGATGATTTGCCCGCAACGTTTCTCCAATAGCGTGCTATGATATCCTGGCGTCCGAAGAGAATTGTGCCACGCGGCGCGCGACGGGTGACTTTTTCTTGTAGTTTCTGCTGGGCGCCCTCGCTGCCTGGCGTGAAGTTGAGCGCGGCTTGAACGATTTGTTCGAGCCGGGCCCAAACACGTTTATCCTTCACCGGCACGAACACGATCATGTTCACGTGATTACAACACACGCCCGCGGTAATTTATCGCGTCGCGCGGTTGCAGCACTCGTGAAGTGTCTTGGGTCGAATTAGGCATTGACTAGAGCGTAGGAATTTGATCTACGGCTTCTGAAAGCACGGCGGTGTTGTAGTAGTCATGCAAGATGGATTGCCCGAACGCAAGAGTCGGTCCCCTTTTGTAAGATCACGAAAGTTGATTCGGGGAAAGGAGGTTTTATGAAGCTCATCAATGGCCTACGGATTGTGATCCCCGCGCTTGTCATCAAATTTCTCTTCCTCGGACAACCGGTGGTAATCGCTTGGGAGCCCACAAAACCCATTGAATTCGTCATCCCCGCCGGCACCGGTGGCGGTGCGGATCAAATGGCCCGGCTGATCGCCGGCATCGCCGAAAAGGATAAACTGTCTCCCCGCCCATTGATTGTCGTCAACAAGTCCGGTGGCGCCGGCGCCGAAGGTTTCCTGCACGTGAAGGAAAAAAAGGGCGATGAGCACACCATCATCATCACGCTTTCGAATCTGTTTACGACTCCGCTGGCGACGGGAACACCGTTTAGCTGGCGCGATCTGACGCCGGTCGCGCGGTTGGCGCTCGACCGCTTTATACTTTGGGTCAACGCCGAGACACCGTACAAAACCGCCAAGGACTACATCGCCGCCGTGAAAAAGAATCCGAAGGGGATGAAGATGGGCGGCACCGGCTCCAAGCAGGAAGACCAAATCATTACGGTCCTGCTCGAACAGTCGCAAGGCGTGGATTTTATCTACGTGCCCTTTAAGGGCGGCGGCGAGGTATGCGTCAACCTGGTCGGGAAACACATAGACTCCACCGTGAATAACCCTATCGAGTGCGTGAGCCACTGGAAAGCCAAGCGGGTGCGACCGCTGGCCGTGTTCGACCCCGAGCGCACTCCAGACGCCGACTGGAAAGAAATCCCGACGGTCAAAGAGGCTCTGGGGACCGCCATCTCATACAACATGTTGCGAGGCATTTTCGGATCTCCGGGCATGTCCAAGGACGCCTTAGATTGGTACGTCCGCTTTTTGAAGAAGGTTTTCGACTCTGTGGACTTCCAGGGTTATCTCCATAAAGGTGCGCT
>JBGTCC010000150.1:0-12799 GCA_041749055.1 Thermodesulfobacteriota bacterium
GGCGTCGCCGTCCAAGGCGACGGCGAAGTCGGCGCCCTCGTGGAGCAACATTTCGCGCGCGGTTTCGGGATAGAGCGCGCCACAGCGCCGATTGATGTTCTCGCCATCGGGCTGGACGCCGATGGCTAAGACATCGGCGCCCAATTCGGTCAACACTTCCGGCACGACTTTGTACGCGGCGCCGTGGCCGCAGTCGACGACGATTTTCAACCCTTCCAAGGTGAGATGGCGCGGATAACTGTTCTTGAGAAAAACATTATAACGGCCGACGGCGTCCTGAATACGCGAAGCTTTGCCGATCTCGGCGGCGGTGGGCCGGGACTCTTCGGTCTCACCGCTAAAAATCATTTCTTCCATGCGCGCTTCGACTTCGTCGGGAAGTTTGAAGCCATCCCAGGAAAAAAATTTGATACCGTTGTCTTGATAGGGATTATGCGATGCCGAGATCACCACGCCGGCATCGGCGCGCATGCTGCGGGTGAGAAACGCCACCCCCGGCGTCGGCAACGGACCGACCAGCAACACGTCAGCGCCCATGGAAACGATCCCCGATGCCAACGCGGTCTCGAGCATGTAACCCGAGAGCCGGGTATCCTTGCCGATGAGGATTTTGAAGCGATGCTTGTCGGTCTCACCGTTGCGGCGCGCGAACGCCGGCGACGGCATGCGGCCGGGCAGATCCCGCTCCGATTCCGATAAAACCTTGGCGATGGCGCGGCCGAGCTTGAGCGCCATCTCCGAGGTCATGGGCTCTTGATTGGCGACGCCGCGCACGCCGTCGGTGCCGAACAGTTGGCGCGTCAATTTTTTCTTATTTTCTATCGGTTGACTCATCTGGTTGACTCCTAGTTGGCGGTTCACGGCGCCGGTTTGGCAATCCGCACCCTGACGCTGGCCGGCCTTTGCTCGACTACTTTGATGCCCGCCGGTAACTTGATGACGGGTGGCAGACTATGTTCGCCGGGGGCCAACCCCTGCAAATTTAAGGTAACCGTATCCGCGGTCAATTGTAGCTTGTCGACAACACTTTTGGCACCGGCGACGCGCAAAAAAACCGTTCTCGGCGACAAAGTGTACAACCCTTTAAAGTCCTGCACGTTGATCTCGACCTGGGCGAAGTCGCGGCTTGATTGCTCTTCTTCGATGGTGACGGCGATCACCACCTGGTCGGGTGAGAAAGTAAGCGGTTTGCCATCGGTCGCGAGCCGCACTTGGCGCTTGGGAACGCCGCGGGTTTCGTGGAGATCCACCGGCACGGTTTCCACCGCCGTGAGGCGGCGCACTTCTTCTGCCGGCCCCTGCACGGTCACCCGTTCAGGCTGTACCGTGGTTTGCGCGACGCGGAATCCGGCTGCGGGCTTGCCCGATAAGCGCACCGAAACCGGTAGGGTCAACTTGATTACCGGCTCCATGCGCAGATGGACTACCGGCGGGGTAATCCGCGCCACCGTCACGCCGCGCGGGATATTGAACAAACTGCCACCCAAAGGATAGCTGAGCGAGCCAGGCTTGGCGCCGTTGAGATCGAGGGACAGTTTCAATGCATCGGCATTCATGGTCGAAACCAATGTGCGCGGTCCGGTGACCCGCATGACCACGAAGTCGACGCGATTATCCATCACCATGAGATCGCCGGGAATATTGCGAAACTCCACCGGCACTTCGATGGAGCGCTCGATATCGCGGTGGCCGGCAAGCCAAAGCCCCACGGCGATGGTCAAGGCCAGCGCCTTGAGGCCGAAGTTGCTGCCGGCCAGCGCGACAATTTTTTCCCAAAGCTGTTTCATGACTTGAGCAAATCCCGCAATGCTGTACGCAGCCGGGTGCCATCGATATTTTCAGTCACATTGCCGCCCACCACCAGCGCCACGGTGCCTTCCTGCTCCGAGACGACGACGGCGACGGCATCGGTCTCCTCGGTGACACCGAGGGCGGCGCGATGGCGCGTGCCCCAGGATTTGCGCAGATGCGGGTTGGTGCTGAGCGGCAGCAAACAGCGCACCGCGGTCACCCGGTTTTTATGAATCACCAGGGCGCCGTCATGAATCGGCGAATTGGGGAAAAACACACTTTCCAACAGCTCACGGCTGACCCAAGCGTCCAGCCGCGTGCCGATCTCCATGAATTCGCTCAAGCCAACATCCCGTTGAAACACGACCAAGGCGCCGACACGCTTGCTGGCGAGCGATAACGTCGCCTGGGCGACTTCTTCGATGACATCTTCGCGGTGCTGCTGGGAACGCTCCAGCGTCGCGAACAAAGGCGCGGTGCCGACCTGGGTGAGCGCGCGGCGAATGTCGCTCTGAAAGATTACGATGATCACCAGGATGATCGAGCTCAAAAAGTTATCGAGGATCCAATTGAGCGTGAACAGGCCGAGAACCCGCGATGACACGTAGGCGACCAGAATGACCGCCAAGCCGATAATCATTTGCATGGCCCGGCTGCCGCGCACGATCTGCAGCGCCCGGTAGACCAGGAAAGTGATGATGCCGATATCGAGCAGGTCTTGCCAGCGGATTTGGTGCAGCAGCTCCAGCATTCTCGCCTCGGCTACTGGTGAAAACCGAATCGTAGCGCGTCGGCGACCCGTACCGCCCGGCAAGTTTCCGCGACATCGTGAACGCGGATAATATTGGCACCGCCGAGCACCGCCGCCACCGCGGCGGCCAGACTGCCTTCTAGCCGCTGGTCCGGCTCGAGACCGAGAATCTTGCCGATAAAAGCCTTGCGCGAGACGCCCACCAGCAACGGCTGCCCAAGGGCGGCGAGCATCGACAGGCCGCGCAGGAGTTGAATGTTGTGCTCGACGGTCTTGCCGAAACCGATACCGGGATCGAGCACGATCGCCTCGGCATCGACACCGGCATCCATAGCGTCGTAGAGCCGCTCGGCGAGAAAGTCTCTCACCTCGCGCACGACATCGGCATACCGAGGGTCGACCTGCATGGTTCGCGGCGTGCCCTGCATGTGCATCAAAATCACCGGGACTTTTTCACTGGCAACCAGCTGCACCATCGCCGGATCGAAACCCAAGGCGCTGATGTCGTTGACAATGTCGGCGCCGGCATCGAGAGCGGCGCGGGCCACCGGCGCTTTGTAACTATCGATGGAGATCGGCAGCGCGCACTGCCGGCGCAATTCTTGGATCACCGGAAGCACGCGGGCCAGCTCGTCGGCTGCCGCCACCGGTGCGGCGGCGGGTCGCGAAGACTCACCGCCGATGTCGATAATGTCGGCGCCGGCTTGCGCCATCGCCAAACCATCGGCAATCGCCCGGCCGGTATCGAAGTGACGGCCACCGTCAAAGAAGGAATCCGGCGTGACGTTGAGCACCGCCATCACTGCGGTGCGGCGCGCGAAATCGATCCGGCCATGTCGGGTTTTGAGCTCGCCCCTGCCCTCCGATGCCTTTGGCACCAACGGATTGAAGCCGCTGATAGCCCGGGTAAAATCTGGCGGGTTGCTTTGGGACATCGCTGGAATCGGCATCTAAATTAAATTCAGAGACAAGTTAATGGCGCAATCAATAAAAACACTAACGCCGGCTCGGTCGATTGCCGAAGCCGGCGCATCAGCTCATTGGGCAGGTGGAGTTGGGAAGCCGCAGCTCCTCGGAATGAAATGAATTAAGCGACTGCCGCCGACGGCGTGTAGGGAGCTCCACCATTGCCGCCGAAATCGCGCACGATGGCGTCGATTTCGGAACCGTCGAGCACCTCTTTTTCGAGCAAAGACTCGGCGACTTTATGGAGTAGCCGGATGTTCGTCCGCAAGAGATCTTTGGCCTTGTGATAACTTTCCTGGATGATGCGTCTCACTTCAGAATCGATTTCGATGGCGGTGCTCTCTGAGTAATCGACTTTTTGCGTGAAGTCGCGCCCCAAGAAAATTTCTTCCTCTTTTTTACCGAAGGTCATCGGACCGAGCTTCTCGCTCATGCCCCATTCGCAGACCATGCGGTGCGCCAAATCGGTGGCTTTTTCGATGTCGTTACCCGCGCCGGTAGTGGTATGATCGAGTATCAGCTCCTCGGCGACCCGGCCGCCAAAAAGAATCACTAGGTTATTGAGCAGGTATTCTTTGCCGTAAGTATGTTTCTCGTCGATCGGCAACTGTTGGGTCAACCCAAGCGCCATGCCGCGTGGAATGATGGTAACCTTGTGAATCGGATCGGCGCCCGGTAACAGCTTGGCGACCAGCGCATGGCCCGCTTCGTGGTAGGCGGTATTGCGCTTCTCCTCATCGCTGATGATCATGCTGCGCCGCTCGGCGCCCATCATGACCTTGTCCTTAGCGAGCTCAAAATCCCCCATGTCGACTTTTTCTTTGTCGTTGCGCGCCGCCAACAAAGCCGCTTCATTAACCAGATTTTCCAAGTCGGCACCAGCGAAGCCTGGAGTAGCCCGGGCCAAAACGCCGACATCCACGTCCACACCCAACGGCACCTTCTTGGTATGAACCTGGAGAATACCTTCTCGACCTTTGACGTCGGGCCGAGGCACGACCACCCGCCGGTCGAAACGACCGGGCCGGAGCAAGGCGGGATCGAGAACATCGGGCCGGTTGGTGGCAGCGATTAGAATCACCCCTTCGTTAGTCTCGAAGCCGTCCATCTCAACCAGAAGCTGGTTCAGGGTTTGTTCGCGCTCATCATGACCGCCGCCGAGTCCGGCGCCGCGATGGCGCCCGACCGCGTCGATCTCGTCGATGAATATGATGCAGGGGGCGTTTTTCTTGCCTTGAACGAACAGATCGCGCACCCGGGAAGCACCGACGCCGACGAACATCTCGACGAAGTCCGACCCGCTGATGCTGAAGAACGGCACACCGGCTTCGCCGGCGATGGCCCGCGCCATCAAGGTCTTGCCTGTACCCGGAGGACCCACGAGCAAGCAGCCCTTGGGGATACGCCCGCCGAGTTTGGTAAATTTTTTCGGGTCCTTTAAAAAAGCGATGATCTCCTGAAGATCGTCTTTCGCTTCATCGGCGCCGGCGACATCGGCGAAAGTTACTTTATGCTGGTTCTCGGTGAGAAGCTTGGCGCGGCTCTTGCCGAAAGACATCGCCTTGCCGCCGCCGACCTGCATTTGGCGCATGAAAAACACCCACACGCCGATAAGCAACAGCATCGGGAACCAGTTGAGTAGAAAAACCATGTACCAAGGCGAATCGTCCTCGGGCTTGGCGGCGATCTTGACTTTCTTATCGCGCAACGACTTCACCAGATCCGGATCGGTCGGCGCAAAGGTGCGAAAGCGTTCGCCGTTTTTGTATTTACCTTGAATATTGTGGCCCTGGATCACGACTTCCTGGATATCGCTGCGGTCGACGGCGCTCATGAAGTCGCTAAATACGATCTCCGGCTCGCGTCCATGCTGCTTGCTAAACACGCTGAAGATGACCAAGAAGACCAGCGCAAGCACCAGCCATAGAGCAATATGTTTATGTGATTGGCTCAATCGAGTTCTCCCAGATTTGCAACAAGCGAGAGTCTAACACACGCATGGTAGCCGATCAATATGAGTTTTACGAACTAAGTACCTACAGGGACTACTTTAATTCGTATAACGGCGCGGCTCGCCGGGGTCACCAGGGCGACCCGGCTGCGGCCATGGCCGGGAATCCACAGAACCTGGTCACCACCGATCAACATCGGCAGCTTTGCCCGCTCCGACCGCATGACCTTACGATCGATAAACAGATCCTTGACTTTCTTATGGCCATCTATCCCTAAGGGGGCAAACCGATCGCCGTTGCGAAAGTTCCGCACAGCTAGTGGCTCAGGCAGCTCATCGGCATCGAATAGGGCTTCCATCGAACCGGTCGGTTGAATCTTTACAGGCGGCGGCAAGCGCTCCAAAAGGATGGCGACACCTGCTTCCGGAATAGACAGAGGCGCGCAAAGGGTCATGGTATAGGAATAACAAATGGATTGGCGCTGTCGAGCCCCCCTCACCAAGCGCAGCAAATCATACTCCCGGCGCAACTCCCAACCGCCGGGGATCGCTAAACGCCCTTGCGCCGGACCGGTGGCAGCCAAATCGCACAATGCCTCGACCTGCGCGAAATCGATACCGCGCAAGTTGCCGCGCACCTCTTCGATCCAGCGCCGAAGCATCAGCCGCTGTAGAGCGACGGGTCGGTGCAGCAGAATACCCCGGTCCAGCCCATCGTCACGCCGGCATTTTTCCAACTCCGCCTGGGCGACCTGATCGAGCACCGCCTGTTCGTCGCGCAACATAGCCGCCTGCCCGGCCAACCGCGCGACGATCCGCCCATCGACCCGCTCGCGCAACTGCGGCAACAGCTCCAGACGAATCCAGTTGCGTAAGAGCTTGGTGTCGCGATTGGTCGAATCGACCTGATATTCTAATTGCCTTTGGCGAAGATATTCCAGAATCTCCGCCTTGGTGATTTCAAGAAATGGCCGAATAACTCGCACGCCGCGGTGCGAGCCGTCGCTTTGCCCATCGAGTGAGTGCGCCGCATTCATCCCGCCCAACCCCTTCCGCCCCGCCCCGCGCAGCAGCCACATCAGCATGGTCTCGGCTTGATCGTCCTGGGTATGCGCCGTGGCGATCTGGTTGAGCCCCCGGCGCTGGGCGATGTCGGCAAAAAATCCATAGCGCTGCTGCCGCGCCAACGCCTCCAGGTTTCCCTTACCCGCCCGAGAGCGAAGCTCCGGCAAATCGATTTCCTTTAAATGAAATGCCAGTCCAAGTCTTTCAGCTAATCCGCCAACAAAGCGTGCATCCGCTTTGGCTTCATCTCCACGAATGCCATGCTGCAAGTGCGCCACTTCGAGATGCAGCGCCAACTCGTCGCGCAGCTCATGCAATACATGCAGCAACGCCACCGAATCCGGCCCACCGGAGACGGCGACGAGGACGCGGTCGCCGGGAGGAAAAAACTGATGCTTGGAAATGATGAATTCGACTTGGGAAACGAATTGCACAGAAGAAATCTGCTCGGTTCCGTAGATCAAATCAAGAGGCCACCGGACTTGCCAGGGGATGAACGTTGCTCGTATGCCACCCGGAAGCGAAACCAAGCAGCAATATCCGACACCGGAGCGGCATAAACGGTCCGTTGCATCGTCATGAATTTTTTCCTCTTACTGGTGGACGAACGCATCCCACGAGGATTCTCGCCCTTCACACAACCGGCGATCAGTATTCCTTCCTGTTCGGTCGCGGGCCCGGTGTAAAACGATCGCCGGTGAAGCCCAGAGCCAGCCTCCTCGCAGACGGCCTTGACAACTTTGAGTAAAATCAGATAATCAGATTTCTATGAGAATGGATAAAAACAAAAGATCCCGCAAGGGGCGAAATAGCAGGAAATCGAGATCTCGAGTCGGCGCCGCGCATGCCGCGAAAGGCAGCCGCATCATCTCGGCAACGGACGCGGCCCGCGGTTTTTCAGAGTTGCTCGATCGTGTGTGTTATCGGGGCGAGACCTTCGTCATCGAGCGGGGCGGGGAACCGGTTTGCCAGATGTCTCATGTTAAATCGGCGCACTTTACCGGTGCGGACCTCATTGCGCTGTTGGATTCTTTGCCACACTCTGATGCCGCGTACTGGCAGGCGGTTGAAGACGCCACTCGACAAAAGCCGACGGTCCCAGAGTCGCCGTGGGAACACTGATCGATTCCAGCGTACTGATCGCTTGGGAACGCGAACGACTCGATTTGAAATCCCAACTGGCCGACCACGCCGACGAAAACTTCGCGATTTCGACCATTACCGCGTCCGAGTTGCTCCACGGCGTCCATCGCACCACGACTACAGCCCGGCGGAGCCAGCGAGAGGCCTTTGTCGAGGGCCTGTTATCTCGCCTGCCAATCATTTCTTTCGATCTGATCACGGCCCGAATTCATGCCCGGTTGTCGGCGGAACTTGCGCGGAAAGGCACGCCGGTGGGGCTAAACGACCTCATCATTGCAGCCACCGCGATGGCAAGAGGATTCGACGTCGCTACTCGGGATGAACGGAGCTTTCCGAAAATCCCGGGACTGTCGTTGCTGCGATGGTAACGACATCTGCATTATGACGAGCCGCGAGGTTGCAACGCCAAGCCAATAGACATGTCTAGCGGCAGAGACCAGCGAGCACCGTCAAATCGTCAGCTTGCCCGCGTAGCCGGTCATCTCGACATAGCCGTTGCCGCCGATCGGCTTGCCGCGGGCGCTGCCGCGGATCTGCACCGCGCCTTCCCAATAGGTCACCCGCGTACTTCGGTTGGTGATTAATTCTTGTTCGCGAAATGCTGGCGTGATTTCCAGCTCAATCGATTCCGAGGGGATCGTTACCTTCCATTTCATCGGATAATTGGCGCCGCTGGTCGGGCTCTTCCAGCGTTCGAGCACCTCGATGCGATACTCTTTGAGCGACAAGTTTTTGCTCACCCCATCGGCACTCACCAGCGTCCCGCTGGAGTAGGGATCGACGGAGCCGTTTTTGCGGCGCATGAGGTAGAGCATCAGTTCGGTTTGATTGTCGAGCTGGATGCTGAACCAGTCCCAACCAACCTGGTCGTCACGCAGTTGATTGCTGCCGAACTCATGGTCCATCCAGGTGAAGCCGCGGAGCTTTTCGTTTTTGCCGTTGACTGTCATCTCGCCGTCGGTCTGCATGCGCGTGAGCGAATAGTAGTAGGACGCTCTCCCTTCGCCCTCGCCCTTCTGGCTCAGTCCGTTTTGGCCATGGAGGATCGGCGCTTTGAGCGATCGCAGCTCGAGCCGCAACTGGGTGCCGCGGTCGTTGACGTGAATGATGTGATTTTTCTCATCGCCTTGAACTTTCCAGTCCTCGTTCCAGACATGGAAGCGATCGGTCGACGCGCCGGCCTTGCCGGCAATGCCACGATTGATGCGCTCGCGGAAGGTAAACTTCTTGGCGCCAATGTCCGACAGCGCGAAATGCGCCATGTAAAGCTCGCTGAAGAGCGGCGCTTCTTTACTATCCTGCTGGCGGTCGCGCAGGCCGAAGCGAAAGAACGTCACCTGGTAGCCGTAGCGCTTGCCACTTTGCGTTGCGAAATGACCGGTGTAGTACCACCACTCGGTTTTGAAATCGGGGTGGGAATAGTGATCGGCCGGGAAAATCAGCTTTCGCCCAGGCAGGGCGAGCTGGTAGGTGAACCCGGCGGTGAGCATACCGACAGCGATCAAAGCAACGACGAGGGAGCATGACGCACGCCCACCCTTCCCTCTCCCCCCAAGGGAGCGGGTTGAAGAAATCGTCCGCGCCGTCGGTGCAACCGCGCGAGATATTTTTTCCTGTTGGCACAATTGCAGGGCCATTTCGACTAGTGTTATAGGGAGCCTATGGAAAAGCAATACAGCCGCGCCACCTTGCTGACAACCGTGGCCGAGTTACAGAAAAAACTCGGCTCGGCCAATCTCTGCATCGTCGACACCCGGCCAGCGGAAGATTTTGCCAAGGGCCATATCCCCGGCGCCACTCATTTCGATCTCTTCGGCCTGAGTCTGGTAGACACCTGCGACGCCCCGCTCAAAGCCTTCATGTTCATGATCCACCATATACTCGAACTGCGCGGTGTCAGCGAGACCAAAGAAGTCGTGTTCTACGAAGGCAACTCCGGCATGCGCGCGGCGCGCGGCGTTTGGTTCTTGGAGTACTACGGCCATCCCAACGTCAAAATGCTCGACGGCGGCTTGCAAGCATGGCAAGCCTCCGGCGCGCCGGTGACGATCGACTGCACGGCACCCAAAGCCGCATCGTTCAAAACCGCCGAACGGCGGGAAGTTTTGGCGACCGCGGACGACGTGCTGCGCGCTCTCGACCACAAAGACACGATCATCCTCGACACCCGCAGTGAGGGGGAACACTTCGGCACCCTGGTTCGCGCGGCACGCGGCGGCGCGATCCCGCATTCCATCCACATCGAATGGACCGACAACCTCGATGCCGCCGGCAAGTTCAAATCGAACGAAGAGCTGAAAGCGATGTACGACCACGCCGGCGTGACACCGGACAAGGAAGTCTATTCCTACTGCCAGGGCGGCTACCGCGCCGCCCACAGCTACATTGCGCTGCGATTGTTGGGTTTTGCGAAAGTGCGCAACTACATCGGCTCGTGGAAGGAATGGGGCGACCGTACCGATCTGCCGCTGGAAATCCCACAGAAAAAGTAACAAACAGGATTCACCGCAGAGCTCGCAGTGAACCATTGTTGTTCTTCCCCCTCTGCGTCCTCCGCGGTGAACAATCCGAAATTTGCATACTATTATGAAAATATTTTTCATACTGACACTGTTCAGCTTCTCGCTAGCGCAGGCCGGTCTCGCCGCCGACGCCCGCAAGGTCACGCTTTCCTACTCGGCGGTGAGCCTGACCTGGTTTCCGGTCAAAGTCGCCGTCGAGAAAGGCTTCTTTCGCAGCGAAGGACTGGAGCCGCAGCTGATCCAAATGAACGGCAACGTCGCCACGGTCGCGCTGGCCAACGGCCATATCGATTTCTCGCTGAATATTTCACCGGTGCTCAACGGCGCCATGAAGGGGCTGGGCACAAAACTCGTGGCGGCGTTAAATTCTAGACCATTTTTTTCCCTGGTAGCGCGCCCGGAGATCAACTCGCCCGCCGACTTGAAAGGCAAAGTCTTCGCCGTCAGTTCGTTCGGCAACACCCAAGCGATTCTCACGGAAAAACATTTGCAGCACTTGGGTTTGAAGAAAGGTGAATACCAACTGCTGGCCATGGGTGCGACGCCGGCTCGGGTGGCGGCGATGGAAAACAATATCGCTCAGGGTAGCCTGATGCCGCTGCCGACTAACGTGCAGATGGAAAACCGCGGCTTTCGCCTGTTCGGCAATACCGCCGAGATCGTCGCCCACCCGATCGCCGGGCTTGGCGTCCATGAAGATAGAATCAAAAAAGATCCCGACATGATCAAGCGGGTCTTGCGCGCGACGCTGCGCAGCCTGCAACTTTTGCAGACCAGTCCAAACGAGACCGTCAAGATTCTCATGGATTGGACACGCGCCAACGAGAAGGATGCGTTGCGTTCCCTGGAACTAGCCAAGCCTGGCTTCAGCAAGAATGGCTTGCTCACCGACGACGATTTAACCATCGAGTGGAGCTTCATTCAGCAGCAGACCAAGAAAACCCATGTGCCGGTGAGCCTCGCCCATGACATGGCGCTATTGCGTGAGGTGCAACGGGAAATGGGCCTATAGCAGGCTGCTGAAAAAGACCCATACGCCGACTGCCCTGAGCATCGTCGAAGGGTGCGCTCAATCGCCGCGCGTCAACGCACTGATATCCGCCGTTCAAAACGTTCAAGCCGTTCAACCGCATTGTTCTGTTCAATCACACCGTTTGAATCCCAGGCCCAACGTGAGGTAAAGAAACGGCAACGTCGTTAGCAAGCTTATTCGGCAATCGGCCAAGGAGATAAACCATGCGAACCTTAGACTTACTCGCCAGCGACTCGTCCCACCTACCCTTTCTTTATGTGTTCAAAGAATCCAAGGTCATGGAGAAGTACGGCTTCGAGATCGATCTGCATATCGTCGGCGGTGCCAAAGCGCCGACCATGGCGCACCGCGCCAAGCTTGCGCTGGCCGGCGAGATCGATTTCTTGAGCGGCCTGCATCATGAGACCTACCGCGAGCGCGCCAGGGGCGAAAAGCGCTTGACCTATCTTGCCCAGGCGCAGAACAACTGGGACGACCGTTTGGTGGTGCGCCCGGAAATCAAAACGGTCGAGGACCTCAAGGGCAAAAAGATTGTCTGCCATTCCAAAGCTCCCTGTGTGTCCGGTAATCTGCGCGCAGTCTTGGAAGAATGCGGCCTCAAGCCGGAAGAAATCAACATGGACGTGATCGACGACACTTCCGGCAAGTTTTTAGAATTTGTCGATGAGATCACGTCCGGCAAAGCGGTTGGCGCGCTGGTCGATATGCCTTTCGACCTTTATGCGATCAAAAAGGGGTTGCACGTTTTAGCGCTGCCCGACCGGCCGGTAATTCACAACACCACGTTGCTTGCAACCAGCGACTACATCAAGGAAAACCCGGAAACCGTCGACGCCTTTATCAAAGGCTTTATCGAAGCGCTGCACTATTTCAAAACCAAACCGGCGGAAGTGGTGGCGATCCTGAAGAACAATTTGGCGGCGCGCTACGGCCTGCAAGACGACGAATACTACGTCCACATGCAGCAAGAGTGGGCCAAGCTGCTGTCTAAGAAACCCTACCCGCTGCCGGCGGCGATCCAAAATGTCTACGATCTCGATGTCGGCAAGGATCCAAAGATGCAGCACATCGGACCGATGGAGCCCTGGGATTTGCACTATCTGCGGAAGATCGACGACACCGGGTTTATCGACAAGCTGTACGCCTAGCCAAAATGGCAAATCTCGGTAACCCCGTTGACTCAGCTCGGGGCTTACGGAGATTTTTCAGCATCCTGCTGCATGTAGATGGCCGAGTGCTCGCTACCCGCGCCCCGGGCCACTCTAAGCCATCACACATGGGTAATTCATCAGATTGCCGCAGCTACCGCCGGCCATCGCTGAACGCCAGCGAGCCGCCGATCTCCCACAAATAAATCATATGGCTGTTGCCGGCGGCATCGCGATAACTTTCCGCTATCTTGGGCTGCCAGTCGGCCATGTCGAAAGTGTAAGAAACCACCCGCGCGCCGGGCTTCAACTGGCTCATTAGGCGCGGCCGGACGGTCAGATTGCCGTCGGAGGAGAGATAGAGGGTCACCACCGATGGCAACGATAAATCCGCCGTCAAGAAATCCTGCTGGCGGATTTCCACCAGAT
>JBGTCC010000151.1:0-2825 GCA_041749055.1 Thermodesulfobacteriota bacterium
CGCGGATGATTTGCACGTCGCGGTGCGGCTGCGAGCGGTAGCCGAGCGCCCAGAACACGGCATCGAGATTCTCGGGGTCGATATCATCGTCGACGGCGATGACGATCTTCGACATCGAGGGGCGAAAAGTGACCGCGGCCATCAAGGCGCGCCAGACCTCGGCTTGGCCCGGCTGGCGCATCTGAATCACAGTCAGCTTCTGCGTCGCCGTCAGCGGCTCGTGCAGCATCACCCGGGTCACAGAGTTGATGCCGAGAACGTTTTTCAGATGATCGAGATAGAGCGGCTCGTAGGCCATTTTCTTGATCACGCTCGACTCCGACGGCGTCACCTGGCTGATGATCGAGCACAGAATGGCTTTTTTGCGCCGCGTGATCGCGGTGACTTCCATGTACGGATTGTATTCCTTCGGGTTGACGTGGCCATGGGATTCGCCGAACGGCGCTTCCGGCTCGAGATATTCCGTCGAAACAAAACCTTCGATGATGATCTCCGCGTCGGCGGGAACCAGCAGCGGCACGGTCTTCGCCTTGACCACACGGATCGGCGCTTTCACGAGGCCGCCGGCGACCGCGAACTCATCGACGTCGTAGGCGAGCTTTTGCGCGGCAACATAAGAGATCGCCGGCACACCGCCGATGCACAGCGCGGCCGGCATATTTTCCTTGCGCGCGCGATACTTTTCCCAATGCACGTAGATACCCTGGCCCAATTCCAGCGAAGGATTGCAGCCGACCCGGTCGCGCGCCTTGATCATCGCCCGGTAGGTGCCGATGTTGTGAATCCCGCTGTCGGGATCTTTGGTAATGTAGTGCGCTGCGCTGATGTACGGCGCGTTGTCCCAACCCGGCGTGGAGATCGGCACCGGAATACCATCGAGTCCCCGGCCGGCTTCTTTCAGCTCGTCGCCGGCAATTACGATCTCGTGCACCGGCGCCGCCGCGGAAGGTATCTCGACCGGGGGCACCGGGTTCGCTTTCGCTTGCGCCCACAGCTGATTGACTTTGGTCGGATCAGTGCCGAGACCGATGCCGTAGATACGCCGGTTCGCCGCCAGAATCCCGATGGCGACCGGAATATCGTAGCGCTTGCCGCTAGCGTCCACCGGCTGTTCGAACAGGAACGCCTTGCGGTCTTTCTCTTTAATGCCGCCGCGAAATTGCCAGCGCACCAACGGGTGCATCTCCTGGTCTTTGTCCACCGGCTCATTGATCCGTATCAGCAAGCCTTCTCTTTCGAGTTGCTCCAAGTGATCGTGCAGATCGGGATACCCGCGCGCCGGAAGGCTGGACGCCTTCTCCGCCGCTGCTAATTTCTTTTTCGCCATGACACCTTGCTCTGAGGAATTTTCAATCATTCGCAGCCTATAACAATTAGTTTTTTCGGTAAAGGCGGGGATCGTGAGTTTAGACACACGTGACTTGACGATGAGGAGTGGCGATTGGCAGGCGAAAAATATGCTACTGCAAGCCTTGATACCGATTGTTTCCTTGCTCGGCCGCTCGATAGCATGGTGCGCCAGCGCGAATATCGATATAAACAACTTAAAGCTCGCGCGTTTCAAGGATATCTTTTCTGCAGCAGCCCTGACCCCGGAGGTTCGCGTAACCGAAGCTCGCCACCTGTGGCATCTTGGTCTATATTGAATTCCATGAAACACGTGACGGATCCTGAAGGCCAACGACTGCCGATCAAACTGGATACGACTTCGAACGGAGAATTTGTCCCCGTTCCGCTCTCGCCGGCCAATCGCGCCGCCAACCGCATGGCTCACCAAGCGGCGGGTCAAAACGCCAAGCGCTTGGGGGTGAGTCGGCGCGATTTTCTTGTCTCCGCTTGTGGCGCGGCGAGCACCTTGCTGGCGTTCAATGCGGCAAACGCCGCGGTGGGAAAGCGCGGCGGTTTCTTCCAACTCGAAGCCGAGGCTGCACTCGAGCCGCAGCTCGCGCAGGCGAGGGTCGGCGGCAAGGGTGAGTTTATCTTCGACGTGCAGGGCCACTTCGTCGATCCAACCGGGGCTTGGGTCAAAGCGGCGCCTGCGGATGCTTTCAAATGGTCGCCCAAAGCGGGCTGCGCTCTCGCCGCCAAACCCGATGCGCGCAGTTATCTCAACTGCCTCGGCGCCGAGGAATTCGTCAAGGACGTGTTTCTCGACAGCGATACCGACATGATGGTGCTGTCGTTCGTGCCGTCGCGCCGTGATTCCGAACCGCTCACGATCCAGGCCGCGGACGCGGTGCGCCGCATTGTCGACCGCATGGAAGGCTCCCATCGCCTGCTGGTGCACGGCCGGGTAAACCCCAATCAGCCGGGCGATCTTGAGGCAATGGACGAGCTGAAAGAGCGCTGGAAGGTGAGCGCGTGGAAGACCTATACCCAGTGGGGCGTCGATGGCAAGGGTTTCTTTCTGTCCGACGCCATCGGCACGCGCTTCATCGAGAAGGCGCGCGCTCTCGGGGTCAAAGTGATTTGCGTGCACAAGGGACTGCCTTTCGGCAAACAATCCTACGAGCATAGCCAGTGCAGCGACATTGGAGTTGTTGCCAAGCGCTTCCCCGATGTGAGTTTCCTCGTCTATCATTCGGGTTTCGTGAGCGGCGTCCCGGAGCGCGCGTACACCGGGCGCGGTGCGAGCGACGGCATCGATACCCTGATCCGATCGCTGGTCGAGAACGACGTCAAACCCAACAGCAATGTTTACGCCGAGCTCGGCAGCACCTGGCGTTTCCTGATGCGCGACCCCGATGGCGCAGCGCACGCGCTTGGCAAACTGCTTAAACATTGCGGCGCGGACAACGTGCTCTGGGGCACCGACTCCATATGGT
>JBGTCC010000152.1:0-20346 GCA_041749055.1 Thermodesulfobacteriota bacterium
ACCGCGGCAAAAATAGTGCCGAAGCGATCGAGATCGCGTAGGCAAGGATTAGCGGTACGGAAAGACTGACCAGATAACGAATGTCCGACTCCGCTTGAAAAAAATGAAAGAGCGCCGTCGCCCCGAGAAAGACACTGAGGATAACTACCCGCAGCAGAAGTAGCCACCTAATTTTCTCGCTCAGATCTTTTCGTTCTGCACTCAAGCTCAATTTTCCTCTTTCGCAGCGCAATAATGTGAGGACCCTGTCATCCCTGTTAGTTGCCAACCAATGAGCCCATTTGGAAAATCGGCAAATACATGGCGACGACCAAGCCGCCGAGGATTACGCCTAGCACCACCATGATCGCCGGTTCCATCATCGCCGTTAAATTGTTAACCGCGTCATCGACCTCTTCTTCATACAGCTCCGCAACTTTCCGTAACATCGTGTCAAGCCCACCGGTGCTTTCGCCAACGGCAACCATCTGGCAAACCAGCGGTGGAAATATTTTACTTTCCCGTAACGGTTCCGCGACGGTATTACCTTTACTGATGCTCACCCGGCTCTCCATGATGGCTTTCTCGACAACCTTGTTGCCAGCGGTTCTAGCGGTAATCGCCAATCCGTCCAGGATAGGCACACCGGAACTCAACAACAGCGCCATATTCTGAGTAAACCGGGCTACGGCAACCTTTCTGAGCAAGTCGCCGAGTACTGGAAGCCGTAAGAGTAACCGGTCGATGTTCATGTGCCCCTGCGGCGTCTTGTAATAGAACTTGACGGCCATCACGACGCCGATACCGCTAGCTAACATAAGCCACCAATAGGCGACGAAAACATTACTTATGTTGATACAAATCTGCGTCGGCGCCGGCAGTGCCTTTCCCATGCTACCGTAGAGGTCGGCGAAGACTGGGATGACAAAAATCATCAACACGGAGACGACAATGATCGCCACCATTACGATGGCGACGGGGTAGATCATGGCTCCTTTGACCTTCTTTTTTAGCCTGCTTGCCTTCTCAATGAACAGAGCGATTCGATTGAGAATGGTGTTGAGAATACCGCCGGCCTCTCCTGCTTCCACCATGTTAACGTAAAGGTCATCGAAGATCTTTGGATGTTTCCGCAACGCGTCGGCAAGTGTACAGCCACCCTCGACATCTCGGCGAATCACGGTAAGGGTTTTGCGCAGCAACTTGTTGTCGGACTGTTCACCTAGAATCTCGAGGCATTGCACAATCGGCAGGCCGGCATCGATCATCGTTGCCAGCTGGCGGGTAGCCACGGAGACTTCCTTTGTCGAGACAGTGGGGCCAAAGCCGGGGATATTTAATTCTTTATCAAGCCCTGCGCCCTTTTCCCGGACCTTGTTGGCGATGGGCCGTATCCGTTGCTCGCGCAGCCGCGTTAAAGCGGCTTCGAGATTCGGCGCCTCGAGGGTGTCGCCTTTAACGATTCGCCCCTGGGCGGTTCGCCCTTCCCAAACAAAGATAGCCATAGATCAATTCGCCCCGACTTTTGACAAATTCAATCGCATCCGAACCCAGAATGCCTAGCGACAATCATTCGGTCATGCCGACTTAAAATCCCAGCGAGAACACCGATCCAAACCCTTTATCCGTATCGGTCACGCGAATGGTTTCGTCCACGGTCGTAAATCCGTCGCGAACTTTCTGTAAAGCACTCATGCGTAGAGTGCTCATGCCAAGCTTTACCGCTTCGCGTTTTAGCTCCATCGACGAGACGCCTTTAATGATTAGCTCCTTGAGTGCTTCGTGCATCACCATCACTTCGTAAACGGCTAAGCGACCGCGGTATCCGGTACCAGCGCAGTTCGCACAACCCTTACCGTGGAAAGTCGGAAAGCCCGTACCGATATCGGCGGCATCGACGCCCAAGTTAATCAAAACCTCGGGCTTGATCTCGATCTGCTCTTTGCACTTATCGCAAATTTTTCGAACCAATCGCTGCGCTAGAATAAGATTTATCGAAGAAGTCAAAAGAAATGTTTCCACGCCCATATTGATCAGACGATCGACGGTCGCTGGACAATCGTTGGTATGCAGTGTGCTCAAAACCAGATGGCCTGTGAGCGCCGCTTTAATGGCGATCTGCGCCGTTTCAATATCGCGAATTTCACCGACCATGAGGATATCCGGGTCTTGGCGGAGGAAGGATCGTAACGCCGCAGCGAAATTCAACCCGATCTGCTCTCGGACTTGTACCTGATTGATGCCCATCAGATTGTATTCGACGGGATCCTCCGCAGTGGAAATATTCACGTCCGGTTTGTTGAGTTCAGATAAAGCAGAGTAAAGCGTTGTCGATTTACCGCTACCGGTCGGTCCGGTGATCAGGATCATGCCGTAAGGCTTATGAATCGCATCTTGAAAGTCTTTTAAATTTTGCGGATCGAAGACGAGCTTGGCCATGTCGAGCTGTAAGTTGGACTTGTCCAACAAGCGCATGACGACTTTCTCGCCAAACAGAGTGGGCAAAATCGATACGCGGATATCCAACTCCCCGCCTGTACCCATCTTGAGCTTGATGCGGCCGTCTTGGGTCAAACGGCGCTCGGCGATGTCGAGTCCCGCCATGACTTTGAGACGGGATACCAAGGCATTCTTGAGTCGCAACGGTGGACTCATAATTTCCTGGAGCACACCATCAATGCGGAATCGCACCCGAAACACTTTCTCGTAGGGCTCGATATGGATGTCGCTGCAGCGGCGTTTGGCGGCATCCGCCAAGATCGCGTTGACCAGCGTGACCACCGGTGCATCCATGGTGGCTTGTTGCAGCTCTTGCAGATTGACGTCGTCGTTTTCTTGGACGACCTCCATCTCACCGTCACCGAATTTTTTTAGCACATCGTCGTAGCTCACCCCGCCAAAACGATGCTCTAGAACCTTCCTTATCTCAGTCGGGGTGGCGATCACGGCCCGAACACCGTAACCAGTGACAAACTTGACCTCGTTGATGGCGACTAGATCGGTCGGATCAGCGATGGCGATGGTTAAAGTAGAACCGGTCAGCTTGTAGGGAATGAGCTGGTGCTTTTGAACAATCTGCGGGGGTACTACGGAAAAGACTGAGTCGTCGATGTCGGCCGGGACCAGTTCAACGCACTCGATACCAAATTGCTTGGCCAAAAATTCTGCGAGAATGTCTTCGGTGGTCAAGCCTAATCGAACGATTTCCTTCGCGATGGTGGAGTTGTTTTCCTTCTCTCCATTTTGCGCTTCAGAGAGTTGTTCGCGGGAGACAATGCCGCCTTTGACGAGAAGTTCCGCAATGCGAGGTTCCATAATTTGGTAATCGAGTACCAAATTATCGTTGATCCCCAAAATTCTGTCAATAAAATGTACAGCTCATCACAATAAGATTAAAATCTTAAAGTTGACGCCGGACATATAAGTTATCGATAAATATTCATTATCTTCGAAGTGCAGCCTGAGCTGCGGCTAATTTAGCGACCGCCACGCGGTATGGCGAGCAACTGACGTAATTCAAACCGATTTGGTGACAGAATTCTATTGAACGCGGTTCTCCACCATGCTCACCGCAGATACCCATTTCTAGTCCCTTGCGGCGCTGGCGGCCTTTGGCGATAGCAATACGCATGAGCGCACCGACACCGTCCCGATCGATACTGACAAATGGATCATCAGGCAGCAGACCTTGAAGAACGTAGCTGGGTAGGAACTTGCCGGCATCGTCGCGTGATAGGCCTAAGCAAGTTTGGGTTAAATCATTGGTGCCAAAAGAAAAAAACTCCGCTTCTTCAGCAATTTCATCGGCAACCATGCAGGCCCGCGGCAGTTCGATCATCGTGCCGATCGAATAGTGTACTTTGACGCCATACGCTTGCATCGTCTGTTTTGCGACTCTGTCGACGATGACCCGCTGTTCATGCAGCTCTTGACGCGACCCGACCAGCGGAATCATGACCTCCGGGAATGGATTTTTGCCCTCTCGCCGCAGTTCACAGGCTGCGTCAAATATCGCTTGCGCCTGCATTTCGGTAATCTCGGGATAAGAAATGCCCAAGCGACAACCCCGGTGGCCCAACATCGGATTGAATTCTTGCAGCACGTTGACCTTGTTACGCAGGGTATCCACTTCAACACCCATAACTTGAGCAAGCTCCTGAATTTCTGAATCGGTCTTGGGCAGAAACTCATGGAGCGGTGGGTCAAGAGTGCGAATGGTCACTGGCAGATTACCCATGATTTCAAGGATACCTTTGAAATCCTGACGCTGCATGGGTAGCAGTTTCGCTAGCGCGCGGCGCCGGCCGGTCTCATCATCGGCGAGAATCATTTCGCGCACGGCCTGGATCCGGTCACCTTGGAAAAACATATGTTCAGTGCGACATAAGCCAATGCCTTCGCTGCCAAAGGCCTTGGCGATGACCGCTTGATCAGGCTGATCCGCATTGGTTCGCACACCGAGCTTGCGCGTTTGATCCGCCCAGTTCATGAGTTTGGTGAAATGTCGGTAGATTTTCGATTGCCTCTTGTCCAGCGAGCGGGTCAGGAGAACCTGAAGAATCTCCGAGGGCAGAGTTTGAATCTCACCGTGGAAGACTTCACCGGTGTTACCATCGATGGAAATCCAATCGCCCTCGTGCAGTTCGGTTTGCCCCACCTCTAGCGTGCGCGCCGCATAGTTAATTTGTAAAGCTTCGCAGCCGGCGATGCAGACTTTACCCATCTGTCGGGCGACCAACGCGGCGTGGGAGGTCATCCCTCCCCTAGCAGTCAACACACCCTGCGCCGCGTCCATGCCGCGAATATCGTCGGGGCTGGTTTCAACGCGACAAAGGATGACGCGCTCGCCTTGCTGGTTCCACGCCACCGCATCCTCGGCATGAAAGACGACTCGCCCGGTGGCAGCCCCCGGTCCGGCGGGCAAACCGCGACCGAGGAGACGTTTCTCCTGATGTGCACGCTCCTTAGCTTGCTGATCGAAGATCGGCCGCAGCAGCTGATTGAGTTGATCCGGTTCAACCCGTAGTAACGCTTCCCGCTTGCTGATGATCCGTTCGCTGACCATATCGACGGCGATGCGTAACGCAGCGAAGCCGGTACGCTTGCCGGTGCGGGTTTGCAACAGCCACAACTTCTCGTTTTCAATGGTAAACTCGATGTCCTGCACGTCGCGAAAATGCCTTTCGAGAAGCTGGCAAATGCGCCGAAGCGCAGCGAAAGCTTTGGGCATAACCTGTTTTAGATCCGCTATCGGTCTGGGCGTGCGTATGCCAGCGACGACATCTTCACCCTGGGCATTGATCAGAAACTCGCCGTAGAAGCTTTTTTCTCCGCTCGCAGGATCGCGGGTAAAGGTTACGCCGGTCGCGCAGTCATCGCCGAGGTTGCCGAACACCATCGCCTGCACGTTGATCGCCGTGCCCCAATGATGTGGTATGCGGTAAAGTTCACGATAGGCGATGGCCCGATCATTGTTCCACGAGCCAAAGACCGCGCCTATGGCGCCCCACAGCTGTTCATGGGGATCTTCGGGAAACTCCTTTCCTAGCCGCGATTTGATCTCGCGCTTGTACTCGCTCACCAGCTCACGCAAATCATCGGCCGAAAGCTCGGCGTCGTCGCGAACGCCGCGCCGGGCTTTCTTGGCTTCGAGAATATGCGTTAACGGGTCGACGGTATCTTTGTCATTAGATTTTATTCCCATCACTACATCCGCATACATCTGGATAAAGCGCCGATAGGAATCGTAAGCGAATCGTCGATTCCGCGAGTGCACTGCTAAACCTTCCACGGCGCGATCATTGAGCCCGAGATTAAGCACCGTGTCCATCATACCGGGCATGGACTCGCGCGCCCCCGAGCGCACCGAAAGCAACAGCGGATTCGCTGGATCGCCAAAACGTCGAGCGAGGGTTTTTTCAATTTTTCTTAGGGAAGTGGCGACGGCTTTTTGGAGCCCTTTTGGATAGCGCCGACGACGGTTATAAAAATAGTTGCACACCGAGGTTGGAATCGTAAAGCCTGGCGGCACTGGGATGCCGATGCGGGTCATTTCATGGAGCCCGGCGCCTTTTCCACCAAGGATTTCGCGCATCCGCGCATGGCCCTCAGCTTTACCAGCGCCAAATGAGTAGGTGAGACGATTCTTTACAGCCATGGAAGTAGATCCTCGCGGTTGTCTATACGACCCTGAATTCCTAAGCTATCGGGGTTTCCGGTGCATAAAACTGATTTAAGAACGCAGCGGATTTGATCTCACGATCCATCTGATACTGAATAAAACGCAGCAAAACCGCGCGCATCTCTCTGATGACGGACGCTGGTAGTAAAACCCGATTGCCAAGATCGTGGAAATCGGTTTGCAGCGTCGAAAGCATGTTGGCAGCGAGATGGCCCAATGGTAATGATTCGCGGCGCAGCCGCGAGCACGAATCGCACAACACACCACCATCGGCGGGGCTAAAGTGCCATTGGCCCAACTGGGCTTGACTGCGTGCTTGTCCGCAGCGCTGACAAACATCCAACGCCGGACGATAACCAGCCAAATGGAGCAACTTGAGTTCGTAGTAGGTCAAAAACCTGAGCGAACTGCCGACTTCTTCCAAATACCGCAATCCATCCCGTAAATGAAGGAAGACCGCCAAATTTTCTTCGCGCTCGCTAATCAAGCCATCGGTGATCTCCACCAGATAAGCAGCATAGGAAATTCTTTCCAGGCTTGAGGCCAACTGACGCAAGCCGAACAGAAGATCTGCACCGATTAGAAAAGCGAGATTACCATGGGCGCGGTCTTGGAAGCGCAGGTTCACCAGTGAAAACGGTTCCAACGAATTGACAAACCGCCGCCGGGATCGCAACGCACCCTTGGCGATGCCCGTCAGTTTACCAAAATCCTCGGTTAAGAACGAAACAATTTTATCTGACTCGCCATAGGGCCGGGCACGCAGTACAATAGCCGGGGTTGTTTGGCTCGAGCGCATGAAAAGGTGAGAGGGCTATCGTGCAACCGTCACTCGGGCACCCTAACATTTATTCTGCAACACGACAACTATTTAATTTAACAAGTGTTTTTAAAGGGGAGAAACTTGACAGGAGTGGCCATCGTGATTATGTTTCCGTGACCATAATTGGGGAGTCGGCACTAAACATGGCAGATGAAAAAAGCAAAATTGCCGGGCAAACTGATGACGACCAAGCGGATCAAGGGGTTAGCCGAGACAAAGTTGCAGACCAAGGCGACGATATCGTCGAACTACGGCTTCAATTGAATGCCAAAGAAGAAGAAGCGAGAAACAACTATGATCGATATCTCCGGCAAGTCGCCGAGATGGACAACTTCAAAAAGCGGACCGCCCGCGATCGCGACGAAAGCGTCCGTTATGCCAACGAAACCCTCGTCAAAGACTTATTGCCGGTAATCGATAACCTTGAACGCGCGATTGGCCATGCTTCCAGCGCTGGTAACGGCAAACTCCTGGTAGAAGGCGTCGACATGGTGCTCAAAGGATTTCTCGATACCTTAGCTAAGCATGGAGTCCAACCGGTCGTCGCGATCGGTTTGGCCTTCGATCCGGCCCAACATGAAGCGCTTGCTCAGGTGGAAAGCGCTGAACATCCGCCTAACACCGTTGTCGAAGCGCATCAGAGAGGTTACTTGTTGCGCGACCGACTTTTGCGACCGGCATTGGTAACTGTATCTAAGGCATCGATATCACAAGAGAAAAAAAACGCAGAAACTGAGGTTGAAAACGACCAAGCCGATGATTAAATAACCCGCGTCGGTGCGAGATTCGAGAGAGTTTCTGAGGAGTAAGTAAAATGGCAAAAGTTATCGGAATTGACCTTGGCACGACCAACTCCTGCGTTGCGATCATGGAAACCGGCGACCCTAATGTGCTCGCCAATTCGGAAGGTAGCCGGACCACCCCGTCCGTAGTGGCATTTACGGAAAGCGGGGAGCGTCTCGTTGGTCAAATTGCTCGTCGCCAGGCCATTACAAATCCAGAAAATACCATTTCGGCCGTGAAGCGTTTGATCGGCAGGCGCACGGACGACCCGATGGTGCAGAAGGCGTCGAGCGTGCTGCCGTATAAAATTACCGGCAACGACAATGGCGACGCTCGGGTAGAAATCCGCGGCAAGGGTTACAGTCCCGCAGAGATTTCGGCATTCATTCTGCAAAAAATGAAGCAAAGCGCCGAGGATTATCTCGGTGAGAAAGTAACCGAGGCGGTAATCACCGTACCGGCTTACTTTAATGATAGTCAAAGGCAGGCGACTAAAGACGCCGGCCGAATCGCCGGCCTCAACGTTTTGCGGATCATCAACGAACCCACAGCGGCGGCTCTTGCCTATGGCTTGGACAAGAAAAAAGACGAGAAGATCGCCGTGTTCGATCTGGGTGGCGGCACCTTCGATATCTCGATTCTGGAACTGGGCGATGGCGTCTTTGAAGTCAAATCGACCAATGGCGATACCTTTCTCGGCGGCGAAGATTTCGACCAGCGGATCATCGATTACCTCGCCGATGAGTTTAAGAAGGACCAGGGAATCGATTTGCGCAGGGATCGGATGGCACTGCAACGGCTCAAAGAGGCCGGCGAAAAGGCCAAATGCGAGCTGTCGTCTTCAATGGAAACCGACATCAATTTGCCGTTCATCACCGCGGACCAACACGGTCCGAAGCATCTCAATATAAAATTGACCCGGTCCAAGCTCGAAGCGCTGTGCGCCGACTTGATCGACCGTACTGAAGGCCCATGCCGGCAAGCTTTGAAAGACGCAGGGCTCATCGCCGGCGATATTCACGAAGTTATCCTAGTTGGCGGTATGACCCGCATGCCATCAGTTCAGGAGCGGGTTAAGAAAATTTTCGGCAAGGAACCGCACAAAGGCGTCAATCCGGATGAAGTGGTGGCCATGGGCGCGGCGATTCAAGGCGCGGTTCTCACCGGCGAAGTCAAAGACGTCTTATTGTTAGACGTCACACCGCTTTCGCTGGGTATCGAAACCCTTGGCGGCGTGTTCACGAAATTGATCGATCGCAACACCACCATACCAACTAAGAAAAGCCAGGTATTTTCCACCGCTCAGGATAACCAACAAGCGGTCTCGATCCGCGTGTTTCAGGGCGAACGAGAAATGGCGGCGGATAACAAGCTGCTAGGACAGTTCGATCTCGTCGGTATTCCGCTGGCGGCCCGCGGCTTGCCGCAAATCGAGGTAACGTTCGATATCGACGCCAACGGTATCGTCCATGTCGCAGCGAAGGACTTGGGCACCGGTAAGGAACAGTCGATCAAGATCACCGCTTCCACCGGACTTAGTGAAGCAGAGATTAAGAAAATGGTCCGCGAAGCTGAAGCTCACGCCGACGACGACAAGAAGAAAAAAGAAACCGTCGAAGCGCGCAATCAATTGGACTCGCTGGTGTACTCCACTGAAAAGTCGCTCAGCGAATACGGCAGCGATCTTGACGCCGGCGTCAAGGAAAGTATCGAAGCGGCGTTAAAGCAAGCCAAAGAAACGCTTGAGGGCCAGGATGCGGAGGCCATGCGTAAGGCCGCCGAGGCATTAAGCCAATCCTCGCACAAGTTGGCGGAGGCGATGTACGCCAAGGCATCACAGCAGCAAGCCGCACAACAGGCGGGAGAAAAAGCCGATGACAAAGATGCCGCAGCCGGTGGTGGTAAGAAAAAGGACGATGTCGTTGACGCCGATTTCACCGAGGTAAAGGACTAACATCGCGACCTAGCAAACCTAGTTCAAACAAAGCCCCTACTCCTGAAATTCAGGGAGAGGGGCTTTGTTGCTCATTCCGGTCGAGAATTACGTGAGGAAAACCCTTGGCTGCTGCTAAAAAAGATTACTATGAGCTACTCGGGGTCAACCGTAACGCTAGCGATGATGATTTAAAAAAGGCTTACCGAAAGTTAGCGCTGCAATATCATCCGGACCGCAATCCAGGCGACAAACAGGCAGAAGAAAAATTTAAGGAGATTTCCGAAGCCTATTCCGTTCTTTCCGACGCGCAGAAACGCGCCCAATACGACCAGTTTGGCCATGCGGCATTCGGTGACGGTGGCCCCGCGGGCGGTGGATTCGACTTCTCCGGTGGTGGTTTTGAAGATGTCTTTGGCGATATTTTCGGCGAGTTCTTCGGTGGCGGCGGCGGCGGCCGGCGTCGCGGCCAATCGCGCGGTGACGATCTCCGCTATAATCTCTCCTTGAAATTCGAGGAAGCGGTTTCCGGCACGGAGAAAAAAATCAAGATTCCGCGCCATGGCACCTGCGAGACCTGCCGCGGCAATGGCGCCAAGCCGGGAACCACGCCAGAAACCTGTCCGAAATGCCGCGGCCGCGGCCAAATCGCATTTCAACAGGGCTTTTTCAGCGTCTCGCGCACCTGCGATAAATGCCAAGCCCAGGGTACGATTATCAAAGATCCTTGCGCCACTTGCGGCGGCGCCGGCCGGGTGCGCGCCATGCATACACTGAGTGTAAAAATTCCCGCCGGCGTAGATACCGGATCGCGTTTAAAATTGCGCGCCGAGGGTGAGACCGGACCGGTTGGCGGCATTCCTGGCGATCTCTACGTCGTCGTCCAGGTCGAGTCGCACCCTATTTTCGTGCGTGAGAATCTCGATATTTTATGCGACGTGCCGATCAGTTTCGTTCAAGCCGCGTTGGGCGCGGAGATCGATGTGCCGACTCTCGATGGCAAAGTGAAAATGAAGATCCCGGGCGGCACACAATCCGGCAAACTCTTCCGCATGAAGGGCCGAGGGGTCAAAGACGTGCAAGGATTTCAGCAGGGCGACCAGCATGTGCGCGTCACGGTGGAAACGCCGACACATTTGACCAGTAAGCAAAAAGAGCTGCTCAAAGAGTTTGCCGCCCTGGGTGGTGAGGATGTCAATCCCATGTCGAAGGGATTTTTCGACAAGATGAAGCAACTTTTCGACTAATCTCTGTACAGGCCCATTTGAGTTTACTGCCCTATTAACTCTCGACAATAAAAGTAGCAAGTAAAAACTTGAAAGGGCCTGCGCATACAGGAGATAAAGCAGTTGCGACACCGGCTGCATCGTCCTGTAAGGAGGCCACCCCAAGTGAGATTGAGTAGAACGGATACGTGCAAGAGTTTTCTAAAGATCGAATTTACGCCCCAAGACAGTAGTGCCCACACGTCACTACGGAGCGAAATCGGCCGGGCAGCAAATCTCGGTCTTGGGACACAACCTGCTAAGAAACTTCCAGTTTGAGACCCTGGCGACCCAAAAACCCAGATCGCGCAAAGGGACCTCCGGTTACTTGTCGCATAGTTTGAAAACGACACGTTCAAACTCATTCATCAACCGGCACCCATCGTCAAACCTTAAGGCTATTCGGTCCTACGCTTCTCAGTGGCTCCACCGGTACAAAAATGGATAGAATCCATCGAGGACAAACTCAAATCGGCGGCTTGAATGACAAAATTACTGTCGGTCTAAGGTTAATTCTGCCACCGAGCCTGTTTCTGGTTGACCTACCCATGCAACGTGATTAAGTTAAGCGGTCAATTGGAGTGCCCATGAGCGACGAAGAATGGAAAGTGGAGAGCCCGGATAACAAAGGAACTCAAGTTGAGATTCCCGAGGTTCTGCCACTACTGCCGATCCGCGACATCGTTATTTACCCGTACATGATGTTGCCGCTGTTCGTCGGCCGCGATATTTCGATTCGCGCCGTCGAGGAAGCGCTCTCCCGCGACCGCTTGATTTTTCTCGTCTCGCAGAAAAACTCCTCTGAGGAAAATCCCAATCCAACGGATATCCACAAAGTCGGCACCATCGCGTCGATCATGCGCATGCTCAAGTTGGCCGATGGTCGGGTGAAAATACTCGTCCAAGGGTTGGCCAAGGGGGAAGTCGACAGCTATTTGCGCGAGCGGCCGTTTTTCGAAATCAAGATCCGGAAAGTGATCGAGCCGACGTTGCCGGAAGTGCCGATCGAGGTCGAAGCGCTGATGCGCTCGGCCAAGGAGAAGATCGAGCAAATTTTGAATCTGAAGAACCTGCCGCCGGAAATCGTCATGGTCACCGATAACATCAGCGATCCCGGCGTGCTCGCCGATCTGGTGGCGTCGAACCTGCGGCTCAAGATCGAGGAGAGCCAGGCGATTCTCGAAGTCTTCGATCCCATTGAGCGGTTGAAAAAAGTCAACGAGCTGCTCACCCGCGAGCTCGAGCTGTCAACCATGCAGGCACGCATTCAGAACCAAGCTAAAGAAGAGATGAGCAAGACGCAACGCGACTACTATCTGCGCGAGCAGCTCAAACAAATTCAGCAAGAGCTTGGCGAAGGCGATGAGCGCGCCGAGGAAATCGGCGAGGTCAAAAAGCAGATCGAAAAAGCCAAAATGCCGACCGATGTTAAGCGCGAAGCCGATAAGCAGCTGCGCCGCTTAGAACAGATGCATCCGGAATCCTCGGAAGCCTCGTTGGTACGCACTTATTTAGACTGGCTCGTCGAACTGCCTTGGAGCAAAAAGACCAAGGACAATCTCAATATTCGCAAAGCCAAACAGGTGCTCGACGAAGATCATTACAACCTCGAGAAAATCAAGGAACGCATCCTCGAATACCTTGCCGTCAACAAGCTACGGCGCAAGATCAAAGGTCCGATACTTTGCTTCGTCGGTCCACCGGGAGTCGGCAAGACTTCGTTAGGCCGGTCCATCGCCCGCGCCCTCGGCCGTAATTTCGTGCGCATCTCGCTCGGCGGTGTCCGCGATGAGGCGGAGATTCGCGGCCATCGGCGGACTTACGTCGGCGCGTTGCCAGGGCGCATCGTTCAGGGTATCAAACAAGCCGGTTCGAACAATCCTGTTTTTATGCTCGACGAGATCGACAAGGTCGGCGCCGATTTTCGCGGCGATCCGTCGGCCGCGTTGTTGGAAGTCTTGGACCCGGAACAGAATCACGCGTTCAGCGATCATTATTTGAACTTACCGTTCGATCTCTCCAACGTGTTGTTCATTTGCACGGCGAATCTGCTCGATCCGATTCCGGCCGCCCTGGCGGACCGCATGGAAGTGATTCAGCTGTCGGGCTACACCAACGAGGAAAAACTCGAGATCGCGCGCAAGTATCTCATCCCGCGGCAGCTTGACGATAACGGCATCGCATTCAAACGCTTGGAAATCTCCGACGACGCGGTGCTGCGCATCATCGCCGAGTACACCAAGGAAGCCGGCCTGCGCAATCTCGAACGGGAGTTTGCCTCGATCTGCCGTAAGGTCGCGCGCAAACTCGCCGAGGGCAAAGACGAGTTGACGCGTGTCACAAGAGCGAACGTGCATAGCTTTCTCGGCGCACCAAAGTTTTTGCCCGAACCCGAGCAGGAGCATCACGAGATCGGCGTTGCCACCGGTTTGGCATGGACCACCGCTGGCGGTGAGGTTCTTTACGTCGAGGCCTCGCTGTCCCGCGGCCGGGGCAACCTTACGCTTACCGGCCAACTCGGCGATGTGATGAAGGAATCGGCACAGGCGGCGGTGAGCTACGCCCGCGCTCACGCTAAGAAGCTTGGCATCGAAGAAGACTTTTATCAGAAGCTCGACATCCACATTCATGTGCCCGCCGGGGCGATTCCGAAAGACGGCCCCTCGGCTGGCATCACCATGGCAACCGCGCTGATTTCGGCGCTGACCAAACGGCCGGTGAATCGCGATGTCGCCATGACCGGCGAGATTACCCTGCGCGGTCGCGTGTTGCCGATCGGCGGCCTCAAAGAGAAATCCCTGGCGGCGTTCCGCGCTGGTATCAAGACCATCCTCATCCCGGAACGCAACGAAAAAGATCTCGATGAAATCCCCAAGCCGCTCCGGCGCAAGCTCCGTTGGGTGGTTGCCCAGAACATGTCGGATGTTCTGAAAGTCGCGTTGATCGACCGCGTTAAACCGGTTGGAAAGTCTCATTCCACGAGCGAAAAAGCCCGTGTTCGCGCCAGCAAAAGACGTTTGGCCAAGCGTCCGGTTCGACCGGCGATAAAACGGCATCGCGAGAAATCTATTCCTTTGCGACCGTAGAACTGTAGCGCAGTTGCCGCAACACTGCTGCAGGAAATTTCCCAACGTAGTGATATCTCACTCTCAATGAGGCTTGCTCGCCAACCTTTGATGAAACTCAGCCAGCTCGGGGAATTCGGGCTTATCGATAGAATTCGCCGTAAGGTTTCGGTGGGCCGCGGCGTACATCTGGGGATTGGCGACGATGCCGCTTGGGTCGATCATCCGCAAGGATCGTCGCTCATCACCGCCGACCTGTTGATCGAGGGCATTCACTTCGATCTCCGATGGACTTCCCTCGCCGACCTGGGTTACAAATCTCTCGCGGTTAATCTCAGCGACATCGCCGCCATGGGCGGTGTGCCTGCTTACGCGATGCTTTCCCTTGGCATTCCCGCAAACTTCGACAGCAAACAACTCGACGATCTCTACCGCGGCATCAACGGCTTGGCAAAAAAGCATGGGGTAACCGTCATTGGGGGCGATACGAACCTAGCCGATTCGTTGCTGATCTCGGTGTGCGTCATCGGCCATCCGCCGAGCAAACCGATTTGCCGCAGCGGCGCCCATGTTGGCGACGATATTTACGTCACCGGTACCCTTGGCGACGCCGCACTTGGTTTCGCGCTGCTCCGGCGGAAGCGGCTGCCGCAGAGCCGCGCTATGGCACAATTGCGCAAGCGCCATCACCGGCCGACGCCTCGCCTTGCCACAGCCGCACTCCTAGCACGGCGAAATTTGCCCACGGCGATGATCGACATCAGCGACGGTTTAATTCAGGACCTGGGCCATATCTGCCAAGCTAGCCATGTCGGCGCGACCATTCAACAAGATAAACTACCGCTGTCAAACTCTTATCGTGCGCTGGCGGGAAAAATCGGCATGCGCTACGCTATGAGCGGCGGCGAGGATTACGAGTTACTATTCTGCGCCGCGCCGCGCCGGAGAAAGGGCATCGAAAAACTTAACCGGCTGGCTGGCGTTGCGATCTCACGGATCGGTGTATGCACGCCGGTTGGCAACGGCGTTCATGTGGTTGACGCCAGCGGCGCCACGATCGCGGTCAAAGCAGCGGGCCACGACCATTTCAAAAACCGTAGCCTCGCGCCAGAAGAACCGCTAGAATGCCTGCTTGCCCATCATGACCGACGCGATTGCCGATTAACCTATGGACTCCGAGGAACTGGAAAAACTTCTCGAACGCGTGCAGCGGCGTAAAGTCACCATCGCTCAGGCGTTGCAGCGGTTGCGCGATCTGCCTTTTGAAGACCTCGGTTTTGCCAAGATCGACCATCATCGCGCATTGCGTCAAGGTTTTCCCGAAGTGATCATGGGTCAGTGCAAACAAACCCAAGACATCGCCGCCATTGTGCGGATCATGCAGCGGCGCAAGAGCAATGTTCTGATCACTAGATTAGATGATCGCAAGATAGACCAATTGAAACGCAACCGACTTGGCTTGAAACTGTATCCCATCGCCCAGGCAGCAACTTGGACGGCCAAGCCGATCCGCGCCACCGGTAATGGCACGATTCTGGTGGTTTCCGCGGGCACTTCGGACATCCCGGTTGCCGAGGAAGCGGCGCTCACGGCGACAATGATGGGCAACAAGGTCGAGCGGCTTTTCGACGTTGGCGTCGCCGGCATTCATCGCTTGCTCGGTAATCGCGCCAAGCTCGACGGCGCGGCGGTGTTAATCGTCGTCGCCGGCATGGAAGGTGCGTTACCAAGTGTGGTCGCCGGTCTGGTCGCGAAACCGGTGATCGCGGTACCGACGAGTATCGGCTACGGTGCCAGTTTTCATGGACTATCAGCGCTGTTGGGCATGCTCAACTCCTGCGCCGCGGGCGTAACCGTGGTCAACATCGACAACGGCTTCGGCGCCGGGTTTGCGGCGAGCCTGATAAACCGGGTATAAATAGGAGACTATGCGGTGCTATCACTGCGGCAGAGAAGTTCGGGGCACCGTACACATGCAGAAAAGCTACTGGGTCGATTACTATCGCCTGCACTCAGGCCACAGCGATCGGGACGTTCTGGTCAATCCTAATACCGACGCACCACCCGTAAGATATCTGAGATTGACCCATCCGACCGATATTCTTACTTGTATTGATTGTTATGACCGTCCGGAGAATCGCCGCTTAATGGATGATGATATTGCCGGACGGAGATCTATCATAGACCGCGACTTGGAAGACGGCACCGCACCCGAGATTGATTCTAAAGGCTAATCGATCATGGACAACAAATACCGCATCACCAAACACCAAAACGAATTGGCCGTACGCATCACCGGCAACTCGCAGGCGGACCTGTTTGTGAACTCGGGCCTGGCTTTATTTGACGTCATGGCCGACGTCGACAAGATCGAAGTCAAAGAGCGCCTTCCCCTCGAAGTCGAGGGCGCCAACCGCGACGAATTGATCGTCAACTGGCTGCGCGAGCTGCTCTATCTGTACCAGGGCGGCGGCTACCTGCTTAAAGAATTCAAAATCACCGAAGTCAAAGAGACCAGCGTTAAAGCCGAAGTTAGCGGCGAGAAGAGCGATCCCGACCGTCACGAGATCAAACAGGAAATCTCCACAGTGGCGGAGCACAAGAGCCGAATGCAGAAAACTGGCAACCAGTGGATCGCCCAGGTGATCTTCGAACTGTGAGCGAGCCATGGAAACGATGACCGACACACCGCGCATGGCGATTTAGCCTTTGCAAATCTGAGATTTGGAATTTGAAATTCCGTGCACAGCGAGGACATGGCGCAATTAATCGATAATGAATTCGGCGGCACGGCACTGATCGCCGACCCGATCCACCGCTACATTCAGTTCACCGTACCGGAGAAAAAAGGCGAGGTGACGGAGAAGGCGCTAATCGATTCGCCTTGGGTGCAGCGACTGCGCTACATTTACCAGCTGCAAAGCGCCCGTTGGGTTTACCCGGCGGCGGAACATAGCCGATTTCAACACTCCTTGGGCGCCATGCATATGGCCGGTGAATTTGGCAAGCACCTGTATCCATCGTTACGCAAAGTCTTAGGCGACGAGTGCCCGTCGGCGCCTTACATTGAACAATACATGCGCGTCGTCGGCCTACTGCACGACATTGGTCATGGGCCCTTCGGCCATTTTTTCGACGATAATTTTCTGCACCACTACGATCTTACCCATGAAGATTTAGGCCAGACGATTATCCAAAAATACTTGGGCGATATCATCAGTCGACTGCGCCGCAGCCCGAGCGGTCCATTCGCCGCCGGCGAAGAATTGCGTCCCGAGGATGTCGCCTTTCCGATCAAGAAAAACGGCAAGGAGGATAATCACAAACCCAAGTGGGTGCGCTTTCTGCAACCGCTGACCGGCGGGATTTTCACTTTCGACAACTTGGACTACGTCTCGCGCGACTCGTACATGTGCGGCGTCCATCCCGGACCGGTGGATCGCGAGCGCTTGCTCCACTACACCTTTTTTACCGCCAAAGGGCTAACGGTGCACAAGGCCGGCAACAATGCGCTGACAACTTTCCTCAACGCGCGGCTCTATCTCTACACCAATGTTTACTACCATCGCACCACCAGGGCCATCGACTTGCACTTGCGCGATATCTTTCCCGAAACCATGAAACTGTTGTTTCCAGGCAACCCGCTGGAGCATATGGAGGACTATCTTTACTTGACCGATTGGTCGCTCCTTGAGGAAGTCTCCCGCTGGCGGCGGCAAAAGACGGACCGCGAGGCGCTCGGTAAGGAATGGGAAACCGTGCTTCATCGCGAAGTAAAATGGAAGATGGCGTTCGACCGCACGCTGTCGCTCAACGAGCTGCACTACGGCGTCGACTTGATCCAAGACACCGACTGGGAGAAACGCATTCGCGCCGGTTTACCGACAGCGTTGCGTGATCTGGTATTTCGCGTCGACATGGCGACTCAAGATCCCCGGCCGGAGAATCCCTTCGCCATGGGTAAGAAACAGATTCACATCTACGATCCATCGAGCGGTGAAATCGCCAAGGAATCACTGGCCGAATTATTTGAATTCATTCCGTCAAAGATCGTCCAGTTTCGCGTCTTCGCTCTCAATCACGACCACGATCAACTACTTTCCGAAGTCGCCGAAAATGCCCTAAAAGGACGCTCCCCCGCAACCAAGACCAGTGTCTAATCCCCTTCCCATGATTCCCATCGTCGACCTGCGCGCTCAATACGCGGCGATCCGCAATCAGATTCGCGACGCCATCGACGCGGTCGCCGAATCCCAGCAATTCATCCTCGGCCCGGCGGTTGACCAATTCGAAACCGAAATGGCCGCGTTTCTCGGCTGCCAACACGCCGTCGGAGTTGCTTCGGGCAGCGACGCGCTATTGTTAGCGTTGATGGTACTCGGCGTCGGCCCCGGCGATGCGGTGATCACTACGCCGTTTACCTTTTTCTCGACGGTCTCTTCGATCACCCGTCTCGGTGCGACACCCCTGTTTGTCGACATCGATAGCGATTCCTATTTACTCTCCCCGGCAAAACTCAGCGAATTCCTTGACGACCGCGGCAAAGTCAAAGAAGGCCAAACTATCGACACTAAAACCGGCGCGCACATAAAAGCACTCTTGCCGGTTCACCTGTTCGGTCAGGTTTGCGACATGGGCTTCCTGGTCGGCGCAGCAAAGAAATATCGCTTACAGATTGTCGAAGACGTCGCCCAGGCCTGCGGCGCGCGCCTGATGATCGCGGGCAAGGAAATGTTTGCCGGAACCTTTGGCGACCTCAGCTGCTTCTCTTTTTTCCCAAGTAAAAATTTAGGCAGTTTCGGCGACGGCGGTTTGGTGAGCACCAGATCCAAGGAGTTAGCCGGACGTTTAAGAATGCTGCGCATGCATGGCGAGAGCACCAAGTATCACCACGACATCACCGGCCTTAACTCCCGCCTCGATGCGCTGCAAGCCGCGGTGCTTTCGGTGAAGCTGCAATATTTGGATGCGTGGTGCGAGGCGCGAATCGCGCGCGCCCAGATTTACCATCGACTTTTCATGGACAGCGGTCTGGTCGGCAATCTAATTCCAGCGATTCCGCCAGCGACGTCCGAAAAATCCCATGTTTTTAACAATTACTGTATCCGTGCCGGGCGCCGCGATGAACTCAAACAGTTTCTTGCCGAGGCCGCCATTCAGAGTGAGATCTACTATCCCCGGCCGCTGCACTTGCAGAAGTGTTTCGCCGCTCTAGGCTATAAGCAGGGCGATTTCCCCGATGCGGAACTGGCTGCCGACCAAGTGCTGGCGCTGCCGCTTTACCCTGAGTTGACGCCGGCGCAACAAGAAACCGTTGTCGCCGCAATCGCAAAATTCTACCGGCGTTGAAGCGAGCTTTTATCGCTGCCGGCGCTATGATAAAAATTTCCCACGCTGTGGCATCAAGATTTCAACGCCGGCGACCGGCCGGGGCGCTACCTTGCCCTGCGCGCTTTGGGCAGCAAAAAATATCAACCGTCGCTTGACCACGAGAAAGGCCGCTCGCAGATTGAATACGCCGACGAAGTGCCGATCGTGCTGAACTGGTTCCATGAAGCGTTAGCCACGCGCGGCGCGCATAGCCAAATGGCTAAAACACTACGAGGAAAAGCTATGAAAGATGCCATCGTCGCCGCTTTTGATGAAAGCATCCGGGTCAAGCAGGCTTTCTTGCGCGACAATCTCAATATTCTCGCCAAGGCTATCGATGCCGTTGTCGTGGCGTTCAAATCGGGCAACAAACTGCTGCTTTTTGGCAACGGCGGCAGCGCCGCCGACGCCCAACATATCGCCGCTGAGTTCGTAAACCGCTTTCGAGTCGAACGACCGCCCCTTGCCGCCATCGCACTGACAACCGATTCGTCAGCACTCACGAGCATCGCCAATGATTACGACTACAAACAAGTGTTCGCCAAGCAAGTTCAAGCGCTGGGCAAACCTGGCGACGTGGCGATCGCCATATCAACCAGCGGCAACTCCGCTAACGTTATTGAAGCGGTAGAAGTCTGCAAGCAAGCAAAAATCTGCACAATCGGGCTTTCCGGCGGCAATGGCGGTAAGCTGGCCGGCACAGTGGACTATCTCCTCAACGTCGGCGCCAGTAGAGATACTGCGCGCATTCAAGAGAGCCATATCCTCATCGGTCATGTCATTTGCGAATTGGTTGACGCCACCCTCTATCCCGCCAAGTAAATGAGCCGCGATGCCATTAAAAAATTTCAAACCCCTCGATTTCACTAAGGTCCGCACCTATCCGGTCACCAAACGATTCAGCAAAGTGCAGACTTCGCTGCTCGGCAAGAAATTGACCAAGGGCG
>JBGTCC010000153.1:0-2078 GCA_041749055.1 Thermodesulfobacteriota bacterium
TAGCTCGTCGAGGCGGACTTGGTCGGCTTTGCGATCGCTCGGTTCATGCGCACAACTTGGCCCGCCGCCTACCAGCAGGGCCAATGCAAGCGTGAGGACATAAAGAGTCGGTGCCAGTCGATACCGCCGGCAGATTTTTAAGCGCATCACGGGCGTCGGCTAGGCTTTCGCTTTGAGTTTCGAATAGACCCACAGAAGCACGAAGGCGCCGACGACGGAGCCGATCCACCCGGCGCCTTGGCCGGCTTGGTACCAACCGATCGTTTGCCCAGCGTAGCTTGCCACCACCGAGCCGACGATACCGAGCAGTGCGGTCATGATAAATCCAAGATTTTCCTTTCCCGGCATGATCAATTTGGCGATCACGCCGACGATAAATCCGACGATAATGGTGCCGATCAGTCCCAGCATCGATTGCCTCCGCGAAGCGCTTCGTCTATGGCGTAATAACCGCCAGCGGGTCCGCTGTCAACGTTTGCCACGTAGAGGGAATCGCCAGCCGCTGCATTCAATATTTCCATAAATCGGTAGAGCCGATAGAAACCCTTGAGCGCGGCGGGTTACAGCCGGCAATCGAGCTGATTTAGTTTATTTGTCCGCCGTGCTGGGATAAGCATGGTTGAGCATTCGCTGCGTTGCGGCGCGGGAGGACAATGGAGCAAGCAAGGTCGATAGTGCGCCTGTGGGCTGACCGCCATCGGCAGGCGGTCATGTATGACGATGACAGTTCGGTGCTACTCGATGTCGCCTCGGGCAAGCGGCTGAAGATCGCTTGGCCGGCGTTGGTGAGCTACGAAGAGAAAGTGCATCCGGAGAGCCAGGAGCCTTATATTGTCTTGCTCTTCGACGATGGCAAGCAGCTCGCGTTGGTCGACCCTGGCGGGGTTGCCTTTGCGCCGTCGACGGTGAACTCCGGTGCGGTGGAGAATCTGCCGGCGGTGGTGTGTTTGCGCGATCTGCTCATGCTCAAGCAACGGGTCGATCATTTTCTCTACGATCATCCCGACGAGCCGCCGCCGCGGGAATGTCTGAATCTCATCATGATCTGCATCGCGACCTTGGACGGCGCCCGGGCGGTGGGGTTCGATGTCGGCGATCTCGAAGGCGAGTTGGAGAAGTCCCTCGATGAGGTCGAGCGACGCACCGCGTAGGGAAGGCGGAATGGAATGACGGAGTATTGGAGATATGGGTTCGGATTGGCATCGGCTGAAGATCGATAGATGGTGCGTGGCATGGGAAAACTAATCGAATTGCGTTGTCCGAAATGTCGCGGTGTCGCGGCATCGATGACGGAGTTTCGTTGCCCGGCATGCCACTCGGTTCGCGAAGCGGCGGTTGCTATCGATCACCTGAGTCGGGATGATTTGGCGCGCTTGCGGCAGAGCCGTGACCTGTCGATCTGGCGCTGGTTCGAGTTTTTTCCGCTGGCAAGCCGCTCGTCGATTGTTTCCCTGGGCGAGGGCAGCACGCCGCTGATTCCTGCGCCGCGACTGGGCGCGCGCATCGGCGTGGCAAATCTATTTCTGAAAAACGATACCGTGTTGCCGACCGGTTCGCTCAAGGATCGCAGCAACAGCGTTGGCATTTCGGTGGGTAAGGAGTTGGGTTTCGCCACCGCCAGTGTGATCTCCACGGGCAACGCCGCCGCGTCGGTGGCGGCCTATGCGGCCGCGGCCGGCATGAACAGCGTCGTCATGGTGCCCACTGGCACGGCGACTTCCAAGATTATTCAAGCCCATGCTTACGGCGCGACGGTGATCGTTGTCGACGGCCGCTTCGATTACGAAGTGGCCGAGCTTTACAAAAACGCGGTGACGGAATTCGGTTGGTACGACTGTCTGTCCTCCAATCCCTACCGGGTTGGCAAGAAGAGTTACGCTTACGAACTGGTGGATCAATTGGATGGCGCGCGGGCGGACTGGGTGATTCATCCGACCGCCGGCGGCACCGGGCTGGCTTGCATGTGGCATGGCTTCAACGAATTCCTGGCTTTAGGTTGGATCGATCGTGTGCCCAAACTGGTCGCGGCGCAAAGCGAGGCGGCGGCGCCGTTCGTCGCGGCGATGGCTAAAAAGACT
>JBGTCC010000154.1:0-7188 GCA_041749055.1 Thermodesulfobacteriota bacterium
TCAGGCGCCAGCCACAAATTTTTCGGCTCGATATAATTTTGCGCGGTGCGCACCCGGTCGACGACCTTTGCCACCTGTGGCGCCGCGGTGTCGCTGGGATCGACGCAGCCGAACATCACGATCCGGCCTTTGGCGATGGCCAGCACCGCCGGGTCGTAATCGCTGCGCGCGAACTCGACGCCGAAGCCGCCGATCCTGGTTTTCATCAGCGCTTCGAGCAATTCGGGATATTCGTATGCATGCTGTTGTCCGCCGCCGGGTAGCCGTAGCAGAGATGCACGACGGTGGGGACATGGATGCCTTCAAGGCAGCGATCGAGAGCTTTAGCACCGTAGGGGAATACTTTCTCGTGGTAACGCGTCATGGCGGGTTCGTCGAGCTCCAGCACATCGCATCCTGCCGCTTGCAAGTCGAGTAGCTCCTCGTTGAGCGCCGCCGCCACGTCCATCGCTATGGCGGCTCGTCTTTGTAGAATTCATCCAGCGTGCTGTCGACCACAAAGCAAAGCCAAATAAATTGTCTGAGTTGTTTGATCGGGAGACGTTGCCCATTAGGCCGGAGGAATCGATTTTCAATTTAAGGATTAGAAAATACCTGAGCTCATGGCCGGCAGTTAGTGGGATGCCAAAAATCCCAGGGAAAAATCCGTTAAATATTTGGCAATCTGTAAAAGTTTGATTCAATGATACGCCGTCATGCCTGCAATTTGGCGTTGCGGAATGGCGATCGTGCACTATATATAAGTATGAATGATCGCCCAAAGCTCGCCTGCCATCGCAAGCTGCCGCGCAGGCCGCCAGCTTGATGCAGAAGTCGTCTCAAGGGCAGCGGCGTCGACGTCCGCAGGACGGGTAGTTTTCTTCGAGCGGGTCATGGCGGCGATAGGACCTATGCAAACGGACATCGATCTATCGGATGCCGCTGCATCCGGAATCGGTAGGCCGCTAGAAAGAGGGATCAATCGACGTGGCTTTGCTTGAAGTCGACAATCTGCGCACGTACATCTACACGCGGCGAGGCGTCAATCAGGCCGTTAACGGCGTGAGCTTCCACCTAGACCGCGGCAAAAGCCTCGGGCTTGTCGGAGAGTCGGGAAGCGGCAAGTCGATGACGGCTCTCTCGATCCTGCGGCTCGCTCCCCAGCCGGCAGCCAGGATCATCGGCGGAGAGATTCGCTTTGCCGGAGAGGACCTGCTCAGGAAGCCTGAAAAGGAGATGCGGCGCATCCGTGGCGGCGGCATCGCCATCATCCTGCAGGACCCGCTCACCAGCCTCAACCCTGTGTTTACCGTCCAGTATCAAGTAGGCGAGTCCGTCAGCCTGCACCAGCAGCTGTCGGGCAAGGCGCAACTCGACCGGGTGATCGACAGCCTGCGGCGTGTCCGTGTGCCCTCGCCCGAGATCCGCATGAAGGACTACCCGCATCAGTTCAGCGGCGGTATGCGCCAGCGCGTGGTGGGGGCCACGGCCATCGCATGCGAGCCGCAGCTATTGATCGCCGACGAGGCAACCACCGCTCTGGACGCGACAATCCAGGCACAGTACTTGGATCTGTTGCGCGGCCTTCAGACGGACCTCAACCTGGCGCTGCTTTTTATCACCCACGACTTTGGTATCGTTGCCAAGATGTGCGACGATGTCGCAGTGATGTACGCCGGTCGAATCGTCGAATACGCCGACGTCCGGGAAACTTTCAACCACCCGGCCCACCCTTATACCCGCGCCTTGCTCGAAGCCGTGCCCAAAGTCGACGGCCATGTGGACCGCCTGTATACCATCCCAGGCTCTCCTGCCACTGGATGGACGGAGAGCCCGGGGTGCGCTTTTGCGCCGCGCTGCGCCTTCGCCTTCGAGCGCTGTATTCAGGAGAAGCCGCCGCTGGTTACGGTCATGGCAGGGCATACTTCTGAATGCTGGCGCGCCGAGGAGGTTTACGCCAAAAACACCGATTTGCCGGCCCACGGACGCTTGGACATCCGTGTGCCGGAAACAATCTCGAAACAATTATTTTCCGCTCCTGCGAGTGCACCGAACGACGGTAACAACATTCTCCAGGTAAAGGATTTGCAGGTTTTTTTCCAGGCAAGACGGGGGTTCTTCAATCGTGAGCCGCTGCCGATAAGAGCGGTGGACGGGGTCTCGTTCGATATAAAAGAGGGTGAGACCTTCAGTATCGTCGGTGAGTCGGGCTGCGGCAAAACCACCACTGCCCGCGCGGTCCTCAAGCTGGAGGCGCCCAGCGCTGGGCGCGTCCTCTGGCAAGACAAAGACATTCAGGGGCTGAGCCGGGAGGAGACGCGCGCTTACCGTTCGGCGGTTCAAGCGGTGTTCCAGGATCCGTATAGCTCCATGAACCCGCGCATGCGCGTGGGCGACTTCATCGCCGAGCCGCTGCTGATCAACACTACGATGTCCAAGCGCGAACGGCGGGAGCGGGCCATGGAAGCGCTCCAACAGGTCGGCCTCAGGGCCGAAGAAATCAGCAATTTCCCGCACGAGTTCAGCGGCGGTCAGCGCCAGCGTATCGCGATTGCGCGGGCTCTGGCGTCTGCGCCACGGCTCATCGTTCTGGACGAACCGGTGTCCTCACTCGACGTATCGATCCGCGCCCAGATCATGAATCTTCTCAAAGATCTGCAGCAACGGGAAGGGTTCAGCTATCTCTTCATCGCGCATCATCTGGGCACCGTCCGCTACATGAGCCATACCGTGGGGGTGATGTACCTCGGCCGTCTGGTAGAATCGGCGGAGTGCGCGGAACTGTTCAATAACCCACTCCATCCTTACACCAAAGCGCTCTTTTCCGCCGCCCTGCCCGATCATCCCGACATAGCGCGGGAAGAACTACTGCTCCATGGCGACGTGGCCGCCGCCAACGCCGTGCCCAATGGGTGCCGGCTACACCCGCGCTGCCCCATGGCCAAACAGGTTTGCGCCGAGGTAGAGCCGGAGTGGAAAGAGATCGCGCCGCGGCACTGGACCGCCTGCCACCTGTACTAAATAATAACGACGCAAGCAGTTCAAAACGTTCAAGTCGTTCAAAAAGTTCAAGTCGACCGGAAGAAATGCGCCGGTGCGCCAACTTTCGGTTCACGGGTTGAACGATTCCAACGAACTGAACCTCTGGTTTGGTTTTCGCTTCACCGCTTGGTGACCAGAGCGGCGAGATTGAGCGGTCCTCGGCCACGACTCCGCTCCAGTCCCCAGTCGGGCAACTTCTTGCTGACGAACCATATCGAGGAAGCCGAGAAGAAACCCGGACCGTAGGCGCGGTCGTGAACTAGCTTACCGAGCTTAGCCGTAGCCTCGGTGTATTCTTCGAGGGTCGCCGCGCTCGACGCCGCTGCCAATGCGGCGACGACGTCCTGATCGTCTTTCGGGCCAAAATTCAATTTTGGGCCATATACGGAATAGGAACCGGCCAGCGACGTAATGCGGCCGCCGGGACCGAAAAATAAGATCGAATCGACATATCCTTCGCCGGTTTTCCGCCGGCGGGCGTACTCCGCTCGATCGACCGGATCGATGGTGACCTTGAAACCAACCTTTTCCAACATCGGTTGAATCGCCTGCGCGAAGTCTGCTTCTTCCGGGTAATTGCCCCAGTAGACCAACTTGATGCTCGGTGCGCGTCCCGGTGGATAACCGCCGGCAGTGAGCAGCTCGCGCGCCTTGACCGGATCGTAAGGATAGGGCGCGGCGCAGGCCTCGACGAACTTCGGATTTATCGTCGAAAGTTCCGTCGGGGGCGGCCAGGTACAACCCCATGGCGTCACGCCGGTGCCGCGCCAGATCGTCTTGGTGATCAGCTTGTGATCGATTGCGTAGGCCGCGGCTCTGCGCACCCGCTCGTCGTGGAAGACGTTATGCTTATGCCAGGTCTGAAAGAAGTACAGACCGATCATGTGGGCATCCGGCTTGGTGGCGACCCTGCCTCCCATGGCAGTGGCGCGCCCGATGAGATCGCGGCTGCCTTCAACGATATCCAACTGCCCCGTGCGAAATTGCGCAAGGCGGGTACTGAGTTCCCCGACGTTCCTAATTTCGATGCGCTGGTACACCGGGCAGCCGAGCAGAGGATCCTTGCGCGCAGCCTCCAGCGTGATCGATCGCTGTGCCTGGCGCTCGACGACCCGATAGGGCCCCGCCGCGAGCGGGTTTTTCCGAAATCGGTCGAAGGTTTCCTGGGAGATTACGCCGTCGGAATGGTATTTTTTCGAAGTCACATAAATCGGAAACACCAGCGGCGACATTTCATTCACGAAGGTCGGCGCTCCTTTGCCGAAGTCGATGCGAACTTTGCGCTTGTCGATAACCGCGCCGGTCACCCCGATGCCCTTCAAGGTCGTCCTGATCTGGTCCTCGGCAAAATCACTGGACGCCAACTTCAGCGAAAACACCACGTCCTCAGGCGTAACCGGATCGCCGTTATTGAAGGTCAGTCCTTCGCGCATTGTCACGATCAGCCCCGTGGCGCCTGGTAGGAATTCCCATGATTCGGCGACACCGAAGGCGGCGTCGACCTTCTCATCCCCTGGGTCGGCGCCGAACAGCGTCATCTGGTGGAGTCGCGTAAAGGGAATGGTTGAAAAACGGTTTTCCGCCGGATGCGGCGTGAACTCCTCGTTGAAATGGCCCGCGATCCGCAGCGTCTGCTTGCGCGCGGGGCACGCGGTCAGTGCCGTGTCGGCCGGCTTTCCGGCACTCTTCGCCGCGACTGTGGTTTTTGGGATGGGTTGCGCGTATCCCGACGCCCCCTGGAACATCGCTAATACCGGAAGTGCCAGCAGCAAGAGCACACTTTTGCCCGCCAATCGATTGCGCTTCTGCTTAGACATGATAATACCTCCTGTCTATTTTTCTGCGTTGCAAATTTCTGTCCCGATCACGGCTGCCTTACGGCTCGGCGCAGACCAATGCCAGGCGCCATTTTAAAACTAGCATCGAAATCGGCCCACCCGCGCGCCGGCCTGCGAGAGTCGCGCACCGTTGAAGTGCGGTTGGCTCGACGTCGTTCGTCCGTCAAAGCTGGCTCAACCGCGGATCGGTGCGATCCCGCAGCCAGTCGCCGAGAAGGTTGAAGGACAGCACGACCAGCGCGATGGCGAGTCCGGGAAAGATCGATAACCACCAGCCAACCTCCAGATAATCTCGGCCGCTGGCCACCATCTGCCCCCAGGTCGGCGTCGGCGGCGGAATGCCCGCGCCAAGGAAGCTTAAGGTCGCTTCCAAGATGATGACGAATCCGAGCTGCAAGGTAAGCAGCACCACTACGCTGTTGAGCACGTTGGGCAAGATATGGGCGGTCATGATGCGCCAGTTCGACGCTCCCGCCACCCGCGCCAGCTTGACAAAGTCGCGCTCTTTGACCGTGAGAACCTCGCTCCGGATAAGCCGGGCGAAACGCGCCCAGAGAACAACACAGGCAGCGATCACGACTGTCGGCCCACCCGGGCCGATGATCGCTGCCAACAGCAGCGCAGCCAAAATCAGCGGGAAGGCCATCGTGCCGTCGGCAATGCGCATGATGATCGCATCCGTTCGTCCACCACGATAGCCCGATATCATGCCGACAAAGGAACCGAGGGCCGAGCCGAAGATCAGTGCCGCCAACGCCACTTTGAAAGAAGGCAACGCGCCAACAATGATCCTGCTGAAGACATCGCGTCCGAGCCGATCGGTGCCGAGAAGATATTCCGAACTGCCGCCCGGCATCCATGCCGGCGGACGCAACCTTGCCCCGAGGCTGGTTTTATATGGGTCGTTGGGCGCAAGCCAATCGCCGAACAGTGCCAGGATCACGAACAGGCCAACCACCGTGAGCGGAAAGATCGGCAGCCGCCGCAGTTTGCTCCATTGAAGCCAGCCGCCGCGCGCATCCGGTCGCGCCGGGACGTTGGCATGTTCGAGTGCAGCTTGCTCGGCATCGATTACCGGCATCGCTTATCCCTTCACGACTGCTCTGTGCAAAGGGCCAGAGCTAAATCTGATGCGCGGATCGACCACGCCGTAAAGCAAATCGACGATCAGGTTGGCTGACAGGACCGTCACCGCGACCACACCGACGACCGCCTGGATGATCGGAAAATCGCGTGCGATGACGGCGCTCAAAAAAAGACTTCCGATTCCCGGCCAATCGAACACCACTTCGGTGACCACCGAGCCCGAGACCGCGGTGCCGACCCAAATGGCCATGAAGGTCATTACCGGCAGCAGCCCGTTGCGAAAGACATGGATCCACACCACCTGCCACTCGGGCACGCCCTTAGCCCGCGCCAGCTTGACGAACTCGGCGTCCAACGACTCCAGCATCGACGAGCGCAGCAGTCGGGTCATCGCGGAAAACAGAAACAACGAGGTGCTGATCGCCGGCAGGACGTAATACTGCCATGAATCGAGGCCGCCGGTGCCCATGCCTCCCGCCGGCAACAGCCGCAGATACACCGCGAAGATCACCATTAGAACCAGGCCGACCCAGAAGCCCGGCGCGGCCTGCCCGAACGCGGCCAGTAGCTGCGCGATACGATCGGGCAGCTTGCCGCGTTTGGTCGCGGCGAGCACACCGAGAGGAAACGCCGTCAGTAGGATTATGACAAGCGACGCCAGTTGGAGTTTCAGGCTCGCGACAAAGCGCGGCCCGATGAGCTCCAGCACCGGCTCGCCGTAGACGATCGAGCGGCCGAAATCAAACGTCGCCATGCTCTGCAGGAAGATAGTGAACTGCACGGCGTAACTGCGGTCCGTGCCGATACGCTGGCGCGCCGCGTCGATATCCGCCTGCGACGCATCCACCGGCAGATTGAGCACGGCGGGATCCCCGGCAGCGCGCGTGGCCACGAAGATGACCACCATGAAAAAGATCAGCGTGATGACGGCTTGTGCGACACGCCCGATAACGTACTTGATGGCACCTACCTCCGTTCCGAGCCAGCGAATCGGGAACGGCCCTTCGATAGAGCAAGTACCACCCATAGCTGGCCCACGTCTAGATGGTTACGCGCAATATGCTTAATTGTCGAGGGCCAATATGCACCGATTATTGCGATAAAAGTGCGCGCGCGCTTAAGTAAAGCAATTTAGCCCTCGTAAAGTAATTCAACGTGAATGATTAAAAAATACTCCGCCGTAAGCCCGATACAGCGATGGAGTTTGCTCGACAAGTTATTATTCGCCGCACCGTTTCTACAT
>JBGTCC010000155.1:0-11644 GCA_041749055.1 Thermodesulfobacteriota bacterium
TCCATTTTCATTGTCTGTTGACGTGCGTAAGCTCATGAACACTTCGTGGTGATAAGAAATTTATGACGGTAACCAGCGCCCGCCGCTTTGCTCGCCCTCAGCCTTTGGCGCGTCGCCGTTCCGGGGCTCCGGCCGCTGCGGACTCTTGATCACTTCTTTCCATGGCGATGGCGCGCCTTGGTACGCTGCGGCGCCCGTGATGAAATGGCGCGCATGATCGAGGGTTTCGACGAACGGCATATCCATCGAATAAAGTTTTTTGCCGCTCGGCCGCGGCCCGCCCTTCGACACATGGCCCCAAAGCGGATGACCGACCAGCTCTTCGGCTATCCACACCGCTTCGATCAATTTGTCGAGATCGACGCCGGTGTCGATGCCCATTCCTTCCATCATGTGAATCAAATCTTCGGTGGGCGCCAATCCCGCCGATTGGCCGTTGCCGCAAAACGGACAACCGCCCATGCCGCCGATGGCCGGCTGCAAACGCAAAGTGTCGCGGTCATCGAGGTTGCGCATGGCGACGTATGAAGAGGTCAGCGCCATGCCACGGGTGTTATGCAGGTGTAAATTAAAACTCTTGATCGCCGGCCAGCGTTGTTTAACCGCTTCGAGCTGGCGTTCCACCTGATCCGGCATATTCCAGCCCATCGGATCGGAGATGCCAATCTTGGTGACGGGAATCCCCGCTTCGTTCCAAAGTTGATGTTGGCGCTCGAGCATCTTCATGCGGTCTTCCTGGGACACTTGGCCGGTCCAGTTGGAGCCCCAGGCGGCGCTGACGCTGATGCCGGCTTCTTTAGCGCCTTTCGCCTTGGCCTCGTCGATGACTTTCGGCCAGCGCGCCATCTGCTGGGCGATGGTTCGATTAATGTTGCGCTGGGCAAAGACATCGCATAGATAGACCGCGGTCTGCGCCTGGTACTTCAGATCGTTGAGCGGCGGGATATATTGGCGCAGCCGTTCGCGCCCCATATCGTTTAACGCCGTCGCCGTGTAGCTCACACCCGGTTTGGGATGGAATCCTTTGACCAACTCATCGATACACGCCATCTGCGGCACCCAGCGCGGACTGACGAAAGAACCGACGGCGATATCTTTCAGCCCAGTCTCCGACAACATGTCGAGCAAACGAATCTTCCCAGCCACCGGAATATCGGCGCGCTCGATCTGCAAACCGTCGCGCATGCCTTCTTCGGTCAAGAGAACTGTGGGATAATTACTCATGCTGCTCTCCTTGTAGGGGCGCAGCATGCTGCGCCCTCGTCCGAACCCTTCGTGTCCTTCGTGCGGCTCGCGCAAATTTTCCGCGTAGTCGATCCGAAGGGCGACCAGCCGGTCGCCGCTACATTGCTATTGCCTAATTTGCGTTGTTTGCGGCCAAATAATCCGATTCCGATCTCAGTCGCCTTTGTATTTCGCCGAGCGTTTCTCGGTGAACGCCTTGGCGCCTTCCCTCGCATCCTGGCTTTCATAGGGACTCGGCCCCGGCGCCATCTTCAAGGCGAATAACAATGGCGAGCCGATCGACTTCACCGACAGCTCTTTGATCCGGCGCAGCGACACCGGCGCGTTTTCGGCGATCTTCTCGGCCAGCGACAGCGCGGTCGGTAACAGTTCAGCCAGCGGTACCACCCGGTTGACCAAACCGAAGCGGAGCGCGTCTTGAGCGGAAATCTGCTCACCGGTAAAAAGCATTTCCATGGCGATGCCGCGGGGAATCAGATATTGCAACATCACCGTGGCGAAGTTGGCGCCGCGGCCGCGCTTGGCTTCCGGCAATCCGAAGCGGGCATTTTCCGAGGCGATGCGAATGTCGCATGCCAACGTCAACTCACAGCCGCCGGCGAGCGCGTAACCGTTCACCGCAGCGATCAGCGGCTTATAGGTTTCGATGGCCAACTGGCTCGAATGGGGCGGCTCATCCAACGCGCCATAGTCAGGCCCGACGCGATAGGACTTCTTTTGGAAAATCTCGTTGTGCTCTTTCAGATCAGCGCCCGCTGAGAACGCCTTGTCGCCGGCGCCGGTAATGACCGCGACCTTGATAGAAGGTTCGGTGCGAATCTTGAGAAACGCCTCGACCAAACCCGTGCGCACCTCATGGCCCAGCGCATTCATCCGGTCCGGCCGGTTGATCGTGACGATCGCCACATGACCTTTTTGCTCGAAGAGAACGAAGTCAGGCATAAAAATAAATCCTCGCTATTGCTCGATCACTCGCTGAGAAGTAACACCCAGCGGAGCTAAGTTCAACAAATTGCAATGCTTCGAGAACCTGCATGAACGGAAAACCGGCAACCGAATCACTACCTACGTTCGTCCTGAGCGCGGTCGAAGGACTCCGACGGAGTGTTTCAGTAACATGCTATCAATTTTGCACTAACGTTCTTCAAGTTCCTTCAGCGCTTCGAGCAGATAACAGCGATCGACATACTTGGCCGGGTCCGGCAGTGGGCCTTTGAGCCCAGTGAGTTCGGCATCCAAACGGTGCAAATGAGCATGATCGCAGAGCGCAGTCGAACGCCCATGTTTCCTCCCAGGCAAACGAGCTCGAATCCAAGTTGTCGCGTGACTGAGCTTTACAACGAGGCTGATTGACCTTTCAAGAGATGACCGGGGAATTCACGAGCTTACCGAAAGCGCTTTCAATGACACTCGGCCTTCGACCACCCCGTCGGCGAATATTTTCCCAGGTTCGCGTAATTATTACAGGACGGAATTCCGTTCCGGCCGCCGGGTCGTGGAAATATCAGCCACTTAGCCGGCCGATCTCGCTGGCACAACGGTTGCTCAACTACCCTGCAAGCTAACCGAACAAAGGGAACTGGAGGCAAAATGAACAAGCTAAAGAAATTCGCCACGGCAACGTTAATCTTGGCGGCAGTTACGGCGACCGGCTGCGCCGGCGGCCAGTTGACCACCAGAGAAAAAGGCGCGGGTATCGGCGCGCTAGGCGGAGCTGCGGGCGGCGCTTTGATCGGTTCAGCCATGGGCCGTCCGGGTACGGGCGCGGCCATCGGCGCCGGAGTGGGTCTGGCCGGCGGAGCCCTGGTTGGCGACTACATGCAGGGTAAAGAACAAGCCCAACAGTACGAATCCAATCAGCAGACCATCCAACAAAACCAGCGCACCATCGACCGCAACAATCAACAGATTCTCCGGCCATCGAGAACCGAGTATTGATCCGTGCGAATACGATAATAAGAGCAAATTAACCTAGGAGCAAAGACTATGAAAACAGCGCAACTATTCACCCTGTTAACTCTCGGCGCCACCCTGATGTTAGCCCCCGGTACCGAGCGACTAGCCCGCGCGGATAAAGATTCTCACCCGGTTTTCAAGGAGCATCCCGGCAAACACAAAGGCTGGGACAAACACGATAAGCGCCACGACAACGACAACCATGGCAAACACAAGGGTTGGGACAAAAATGATCGGCGCCACGACCGAGCCGCTTACGGCAAACGCGAACATCGCCACGACCGCTACGCCGATGCCCATCATGAGCGCCACCACGCCCATAGGATTAGCCGCCGCACCTCGGACGGCTATTGGCACCACCATGACCGCGATCCACGCCACTTCCACTATTCTCGTAGACCCGCGCCGGTTCCGCCGCACCACCATGGCCGCCGGGACGTCATCGCGCCCGTCAACTACAACCAGCGTATCAAGCCAGCGGTCGCCAAAGACACCACACTGATCGACGGCAAGCGCAAGGAGATTACCGAGGGCCGCGACCAACTTCGCAAACAACGGACCGAGTTGAAAAATGACCGGGCAGAGCTACGCCGCGACATTCGCGCCGGCGCCAGCAAAGCCGAGATCGCGAAGGACCGCCAGGAAATCCGCGACGACCTCGCAAGTATGCGCAAGACTCGCGAACAGCTCGCCAATGATCAAGCCAGTTTAAACGCCGCCCGCCGCGGGAGATGACGCACTCCCCGCGCAACCGCTAACACCGCCCCGTTCCCACTCCCTAAGCCTGGCCGCAGCAACGCCTGCGACCAGGCTTCCTGCATCGACCGTTTCGCCGATCTCGAGCCGTCATTGACCGCTGCTTTTGGCAAGTCGTCGCCGTTTGTTTCTTCCAAGGATCGCGATTAATGTAAAGCTAATTTCTATTGGAGGTTTATCGAGACATGGCGATCAAGCGCTACAACTCCGGGATTCAACGGGCCAAAGGGTTACTGGAAATAGCGGCGGGACTTTACGACAGCTCTTTGTCTCACGAAACGCGCCGCGCCGCCGAGGGGGTTTTGCAGACCGACACGCGCGTCGGTCGGGTGTTCCGCCTTTCGCTGGGTGTAAGATCAACCGAAGCCACTGACGACGTCCCGGTTTCATTCGCCACCGGCAGTTTTACTGAGATCATCGCCGTCGCCGAAGGCAAATACTCACTGGCCTGGGTCAATCCGTCGGCGATGCTGACCATGGCGCACCGCGGCAAGGGACCGTTCAAAAAACCGCTACCGCTACGAACCATCGCCACCTTTCCTTCGTTCGATGTCATGGGCTTCGCCGTCCGCGTATCCACCGGCATCACCTCGCTCGCGCAGATCAAACGGCAACGCATCCCGTTACGCGTGTCTACCGGCTACCTTCCCAAGAGCGATCTCACCGGCAGCGCCACCATGTTCACGGTGTCGGCAACTTTGAAAGCCGCCGGCTTCAGCCTCGCCGACATTAGGAAATGGGGCGGCAAGATTCATTCGGTGCCGCGGCCAAGCGATCCCGGCCGGCGCGCCGCCATTGTCGATGGTTCGATCGACGCGGTGTTCGACGAAGGGATCAAGAGCTGGGGCCAAACCGCCATCGATAACGGCTTTCGCTACCTACCGATCGACGGCGCCGTGCAGAGACAGCTCAAGGGCCTGGGCTACCGGGCGAGCGGCATGTCGCGCTGTGAATTTCGCGGCATGCCAGGCGAAGTCTCCACCGTGGACTTCAGCGGCTGGCCGATGATCGTGCACGCCGAGCTACCCAACGAAGTTGCCTACGCGATCTGCGAAGCCATCGAGCTGCGCAAGGATGCGATCCCCACGGATAATTTCAAGAAGCTCGACATGGCTCAGCTTTGTCGCAATGACGACGAAGCTCCCTTCGATGTGCCGCTTCACCCTGGGGCAAAACGCTTCTATCGCGATCGCGGCTATCTCAAGTAGCCCGTGGGAAATCGCCAGTTGCCGGCATTCCCGCAACTGTAGTAGTAATCTACCGTCGATGCGAAGCCATGGATCAACAACCGACATCGTTGCTACCCTACAATGCCGCGGTCGATCTGATCGAGCGTAACCTAGCGGTGCGCCCGGATAAGATCGCATATATCGACGAGCATGGCAGCTACAGCTTCGCGGAATTGGCGCAACGGGTCAATCGCGCCGCCAACGCGCTGACCGATCTCGGCCTGCCGATGGAATCCCGCATCATGGTGGCGCTCCTCGACACCATCGATTTCCCGGCGATATTTCTCGGCGCCATCAAAGCCGGCTTGGTCCCCATCGCAGTCAATACTTTACTGACCGGCAGCGACTTCGACTTCATGCTGCGCGACAGCCGGGCCCAAGCATTGATCGTTTCAGCGCCGCTCCTGCCGGTCTTCAAGCCGATCCTCATCGGCCAGCCCTTTGTCAAACATGTTGTCGTTTCAGGAGCACATGAATCGGCTTATCCGTCGCTAACCGATCTCACGGCTCAAGCCTCAAGCGAATTTAGCGCCGCACCCACCCGCGCCGACGACGCCTGCTTCTGGCTCTACTCGTCCGGTTCCACCGGCACGCCTAAAGGCGTCGTCCATGTCCAGTCGAGCATGATCAAAACCGCCGAACTCTACGCCCAACCGATTCTCGGTATCCAAGAAAGCGATGCGGTATTTTCCGCGGCTAAATTATTTTTTGCCTATGGCTTGGGCAACGCGTTGAGCTTTCCGCTTTCCGTCGGCGCGACGACGATTCTGTTAAGCGAACGGCCAACACCACAAGCGGTTTGTCGCATTCTAAAAGAATACCGACCGACGATCTTCTATGGCGTCCCGACCCTTTATAGTGGGCTGCTCGCCAGCGGCGCATTGCCCACTCGCGATGAATCTAATTTGCGCCGCTGCACGTCCGCCGGCGAAGCGCTGCCGCCAGACGTCGGCCGGCGCTGGTTCGAGCACCTCGGCGTCGACATCCTCGACGGCTTGGGCTCGACGGAGATGCTGCACATTTTTCTCTCGAACCGTCCAGACGCAAATCGCTACGGCACATCCGGCAAACCCGTTCCCGGCTATGACATCCGCTTGCTCGATGAAGATGGCAATCCGGTGGCGCAGGGCGAGCTTGGCGAGCTGCACGTCAACGGTCCGACCAGCGCCGCCTGCTACTGGAACAATCGGGAAAAAAGCCGCAATACATTTATCGGCCCATGGACCCGGAGCGGCGACAAGTACAGCGAAAGCGATGACGGCTACTTTACCTACGGCGGCCGCGCCGACGACATGCTCAAAGTCAGCGGCATCTGGGTGTCGCCGTTCGAGGTGGAATCCGCCCTTGCTTCCCACGCCGCTGTACTCGAAGCCGCGGTGGTCGGCCTGGCCGATGAAAATGGCTTGATCAAACCGAAGGCCTTCGTAGTGCTTCGGCCCAACACACCGCAAAGCGCGGAGCTCGCCACCGCGCTGCAGCAGCATGTCAAAGGCCATCTGGCCCCCTACAAGTACCCGCGCTGGGTTGAATTCGTCGCCGAATTACCCAAGACCGCCACGGGAAAAATCCAACGCTTCAAGCTACGCGCTTGAAATCCATCCCGTTTCTGTCACAAAAAGAGCAGCTATTGGAGAAGACAATGAAACTTACGCGTCGTAAACTCCTGACTCAGGCCAGCCTGCTCACTGCGAGCGCGCTGTTACCGCGATCCTTCGCCATCGCCCAGTCGCAAAAAATCCGTGTCGGCCTAATGCTGCCCTACACCGGAACCTATGCGCAGCTCGGCACCGCCATCACCAACGGCTTCAAACTGGCGGTGAATGAGCGCGGCGGCAAACTCGGCGGACGGGAATTGGAATACTTCACGGTCGACGACGAAGCCGAACCATCCAAGGCGCCGGAGAATACCAACAAGCTAGTCCAGCGCGACAAAGTCGACGTGCTGGTCGGCACCGTGCATAGCGGCGTGCAAATGGGAATGGTTAAGATAGCCAAAGAAACCAACACGCTGATGATCATCCCCAACGCCGGCCTCGACGCCGCCACCGGAGCGCTGTGCGCGCCGAATATTTTTCGCACGTCGTTTTCCAACTGGCAGCCGTCCTATCCGATGGGCAAAGTGCTCGCCGACCGCGGTATCCGCAATGTTGTTTCGCTGGCTTGGAAATATGGCGCCGGCGAAGAAGCGATTGCCGGTTTCACCGAAGGCTTCATCAAGGCCGGCGGCAAATCGGTGCGCGGTTTGTGGATACCGTTCCCGAATACTGAGTTTCAGGCGTTGCTGACAGAGATCGCCTCGATCAAACCCGACGCCGTGTTCGTATTCTTTGCCGGTGCCGGGGCTGCCAAATTCGTCAAGGATTATGCCGCTGCAGGTTTACGGAAGACTATTCCGCTGTATGGCTCGGGATTCCTGACCGACGGCATCTTGGACGCAATCCAAGACTCTGGGCAGGGTCTGGAAACGACCTTGCACTATGCCGACGGCTTGAACAGCAAACGTGATAAGGAGTTCCGGGCCGCGTACACTAAAGCATTTACTAGCGAACCGGATGTCTACGCGGTCCAAGGTTATGACGCGGGACTGCTCCTCGCCGCCGGCCTCGACGCTGTGAAAGGCGATATAACCAAGCGGAAGGAAATGATCGCGGCAATGGAAAAAGCCAAGATCGACAGTCCACGCGGCCCGTGGACCATGTCGAAAGCGCACAATCCGATCCAGGACATCTACCTGCGCAAAGTCGTCGGCAAGGAAAATCGCCTGGTCAGCATCGCCCATAAGGCGTTGGCCGACCCAGCGCGGGGATGTAAGCTCTAGCGGCGGCTTCGCCGCCGCGTTCCAATAGTTCCAACTGTTCCAGAAGTTCCACTCGGAAAACGCAGTGCGCAGAAGTATACGACTGGAACGATTGGAACCCTTGGAACTAGGGGAACGAAACCTTCGCCGATGTTCTATCTTATTCAGTTGCTAAACGCCGTCCAGTACGGTCTTCTGCTCTTCCTTCTTTCCAGCGGTCTGACGTTGATCTTCGGCGTCATGGGCGTGATCAACCTCGCCCATGGCAGTTTCTATATGGTCGGCGCCTACCTGACCTATGGGTTGGCGAAAATGACCGGTAGTCTATGGCTCGCCCTACCCATCGGCGTTATCATCGCGTTTGCCATCGGCTTGCTCCTTGAAACCACCATCATCCACCGGTTGTATCGGCGCGATCATCTTTACCAAGTCCTGCTTACGTTCGGTTTGATTTTAATCTTTGAAGAGCTGCGCAGCATTATTTTTGGCGATGACGTTCACGGCGTCGCGGTACCGGAGATTTTGCATTATTCGATGCCGTTGACCGAGACCCTGTCCTATCCCGTCTACCGGCTCTTTGTCACGGCGGTTTGTTTAGCCATCGCCGCAATCCTGTACTTCGTCATTCACAAAACCCGCGCCGGCAATAGCAATCGTGAGATGGCCGCGGCGCTGGGCGTCAACATTCCGCTGCTCTTTGCCCTGGTCTTCGCCTGCGGCATGGCGCTGGCGGCCTTTGCCGGCGCCATCGCAGCGCCGATTACCTCGGTGGCGCCCGGCATGGGCAACCAGGTTCTGATCATCTGCTTCGTCGTCGTGGTTATCGGCGGCATCGGCTCGATCAACGGCGCGCTGATCGCCTCGCTGCTCATCGGCATCGCCGACACCTTGGGCAAAGTGCTGGCGCCGGAATATTCCGGCATCGCCGTTTATCTTTTAATGGCGGCGATTCTCCTGTGGCGGCCCCAGGGGCTGGCCAACAGATCGTAAACCCTGTGACCCCTATCACGCTACCGCGCTGGTGGTTATTTAGCATCGTGCTGCTGCTCGCCATCATGCCGCTGGGCGCAACGACTTTTCACCTCCAGCTGGGCGCCAAGATCATGATCATGGCGATCTTCGCTCTGAGCCTCGATCTGCTCATCGGCCATACCGGACTCGTCAGCTTCGGCCATGCCGCTTACTTCGGCGTGGCCGCCTACACCATCGCGCTGATCACGCCAAAGTATGAAGCCGCCAGTTTTTGGCTCACTCTGCCGGCTGCCATGGCCGCCGCCGCCCTCGCCGCTCTCGCCATCGGCTTCCTGGTCGTGCGCACGGCGGGAATTTATTTCATCATGGTCACCCTCGCCTTCGCGCAGATGCTCTACGCGATCTTTCACGACACCAAGTTGGGCGGCGGCTCGGATGGCATCTACGTCAACGTCCGGCCCGAGTTGAGCGTAGCTGGTTTCAAGCTCCTCGACCTCGAAAACCCGGCGCAGTTTTTTTACCTGGCGCTGATCGCTTTGAGCGTTGCCTATTGGATTTTAAATAAAGTACTGCACGCCCCTTTCGGCCGCGCCCTCGCCGGCATCAGGGTAAACGAACAACGCATGCGTGCCATCGGCTTTCCGGTGTTCTCTTACAAGCTCGGCGCTTTCACCCTCGCCGGCGCCCTCGCCGGTCTCGCCGGTTATCTCGCCGCCTGCCAGTTTGGCTTCGTCAATCCGGAAATCTTGGCTTGGCACCAATCCGGCACCGTGCTCATGATGGTGATCTTGGGCGGCATGGGTCGGCTCCACGGCGCGGTCATTGGCGCCGCGGCGTATGTATTGTTGCAAGAATTGTTTTCGTCGTCGGCGCTGTTCGGCGCCTACGCCAAGCACTGGCAGCTATTCATGGGCGGATTGATCGTCTTCATGGTGCTCGCGCTGCCCCACGGCATCGGCGGACTCATTGATTTCGCCTGGCGCCGCGCAGCCACGATCGAAGAAGAGAAGAGAATCGGCCGCAAAGAACGCATAGAACACAAATAAAGAGTTCCGAATGTAGAGGCGGGCTTGAAACCCGCCCTCTTGGATTTGGCGCATCGGAGACTTCGCGTACGCCGTGAAATTTTTAAGTTAGGGTAGTAGAGAAACAACCGAATGGCTGATGCAATCTTGCAAGTGCGTAATCTCACCAAGCATTTCGGCGGTCTGGCCGCCGTCGAAAACGCTTCGCTGGAAGTTCGTACCGGCGAGCTCCACGCCGTCATCGGTCCCAACGGCGCCGGCAAATCGACTTTGATCAATCTGCTTTCTGGAGAACTGCGCGCGTCATCAGGCAAGGTCCTTTTCCACGGCCACGAGATCGGCTCGCTCGCGCCGGAACAGCGCTCGCGTCTCGGCATCGGCCGGAGCTTTCAAAAGACCAACATCTTTCCGAGTTTCACCGCGCTGGAAAATTGCCGCCTGGCGGCGCAATCCCGCGACCCGCGCCCGTGGCGCTGGTTACGCGATGCTCAGAGCTACGAATCTATCATGGCGAAGGGACAACAAGCTCTCGCCGCGGTGGAATTGAGCGAACGCGCTAGCGATTTAGCCTTCGCCCTCAGCCATGGCGAACAGCGCCAACTGGAAATCGCCATGTGCTTGGCCACCGAGCCGCAGCTATTATTACTCGACGAACCGCTCGCCGGCATGGGTGCTGAGGAGTCGCTAAAAATGGTCGAGCTCATCAAGAAACTCAATGCCACGCACGCCGTCCTGCTGGTCGAGCATGATATGGACGCGGTGTTTCAATTGGCCCACGTGTTGACGGTGATGGTCGACGGCCGCTTGCTCGCCTCCGGCTCTCCCGAAGAGATCCGCGCCGATGGTAATGTGCAAAGCGCTTACCTTGGCGAACTGGAGAATCGGCCATGAGAGCCCCGGCAATGGTCGAAACGCGTGAATTGCACAGCTATTACGGCACAAGCCATATCCTGCACGGCATCGATTTTTCCGTGCACCGAGGCGAAGCCGTCGGCTTGATGGGCCGCAACGGCATGGGGAAAACGACTCTCATTCGCACGCTGCTCGGTCTGATGCCGGCGCGCCGCGGCGAAGTTCGCATCAATGGTAGAATCATGACCAACGCCGCGCCCCACCTAATCGCCCGCCAAGGTATCGCCTACGTTCCCGAGGGGCGCGGTATTTTTCCCAATCTAACGGTGCGGGAAAATCTCCTGATGGCGGCGCGCCCGGCAACCGACGGCCAAACTCCCTGGACATTGGAACGCTTGCTTGCAACCTTCCCACGCCTGGCGGAGCGGCTGACTCACGGCGGCCAACAGCTTTCCGGCGGCGAGCAGCAAATGCTGTCCATCGGCCGGGCGCTGATGACCAACCCGCGGCTGCTGATTCTCGACGAAGCCACCGAAGGCTTGGCGCCGCTCTTCGCCCGCGAGATCTGGCGCATCGTCAGCGCCATCCGCGCCACCGGCATCGCCGCCATCGTCGTCGACAAAAACTTCGCCGCTGTCTCCGCCATCGCCGATCGAAACGTGATCTTGGTCAAAGGCAGGATCGTCTTCGCAGGAACCGGCAGTGAACTAAGAGCCCAACCGGAGATCATGCAGCAACATCTGGGCATATGAATACCGCCAACTTGCGCCTGCAAAAAACCAACCCGAGACGCTGACTCTAAATTCTCGACG